>JBDUEO010000380.1:0-3730 GCA_040002335.1 Parafilimonas sp.
GTTCCATATTTTGTTTGAATGATATATTGATTGTTTTCATTCTTAAGCGAACTGTTTACCTGGAATGCATCCCAAACGTAAGCGCCAATTAAAAAAGCAAATGCAATACCCACGGCTAACCCACCAATATTCACCGCCGAATGAAAGCGGCTTTTAATAATATTGCGCCACGCAATTTTTAAATAGTTTTTAAACATGAATTTGATTTCAGCGAAAAATTAAAAAATTAGCGGAAATTTTAAATCAACCAACATGCCACTCCTGAAAGCTTTACCGGGCAATGGTTTCAGAATTGTTAAACGAAAAAGCTGTTCGTTTGCGAACAGTTTTCGTACCGTTTTGTATAATGATGCAGCTTTTACTTTCCAAACATTTTTAATAATTGTTCATCATTAAATTCAACAAAAACAGGATTGCCATTTGGTGCAATTGAAGGCGTATTGCAATTGAATAATTCTTCTATAAGCGTTTGCATTTCTTTATTACTTAGCGATTGTCCGGCTTTAATTGCCTGTTGCCTTGCCATGCAATGAATTAATTTCTGGCGTTGATTAAATTTTAATTCATTGCTGAAATGCTTGAATTGTTCCAGCAATAATTCAATGGAATGTTTTTCGTTGCCTTGCAAAATATCTGCAGGCACGCCTTGAATAATAAAACTATTTCTGCCAAATAATTCAATTTTATAACCAAGCAAAAGAAGGTCTGGTAAAAGTTCATGCAGCAAAGCAGCATCCTGGGGCGATAATTCAAGCGTTACCGGGAACAAGGTTTGTTGTGTTGCCGATTGTTTATCCTGGAGGTTAGCTGAATATTTTTCAAACAAAATTCTTTCATGCGCATGTTGCTGATGAATTAGCATGAAATTATTATTAAGCGATGCAATGATATATGTATTTAAAACCTGGCAGTTAACAATTGGCAGGTGATTGCCTTCTAAGTTTAGCTTGTTTTCTGTCAGCGATAAACTGTCGCCCATCAACGTTGGGTCATAAAAATCTTTCCAGTGTTTTAATTCTGTTCTGTTGGTTGGTTCAATAAAATGTGCCTGGTTTTTCTGCGAAAATTTTTTATATAATTCTGAAGCGGTAACGGTTTCTTTTTGTTGTTGGGTAAAGGGTTGCGAAACGGCTTCCGTTTGCATAATATCTGCATTCAAACTAAAATCTAATGAAGGTGAAATACTAAATTGTGCCAGTGCATGTTTTATGGCAGCCTGTACAAATGCATACACAATTTTTTCATCTTCAAATTTTATTTCCTGTTTTGTGGGATGCACATTTATATCAACCTGTGAAGGATCAAGGTCAATATATAAAGCATACACTGCAAAGCTGTCTTTTGGCAACAACGCATCAAATGCAGATGTAACTGCGTGATTTAAATATGCGCTTTTAATAAAGCGGTTGTTTACAAAAAAGTATTGATCGCCGCGTGTTTTTTTTGCGGCTTCAGGTTTGCCTACAAAACCATTAACATCTAAATAGTCTGTTGCTTCTTTTACCGGAACAAGTTTGGTATTATACTGATTGCCGAGCAACTGTAAAAAACGTTGTTTATAATTTCCTGCTTCCAAATAAAAAACCTGTTGTCCGTTGCTTGTAAGCGAAAAAAAGATATTTGGAAAAGCCAGTGCCACATGAATAAACTCATCAATAATATGACGCATTTCTGCCGCATTGCTTTTTAAGAAATTTCGCCTTGCAGGAACATTAAAAAAAAGATTCTTCATGCAAATATTTGTACCTACGGCACATGCGCATGCTTCCTGTTTTTTTACAATGCTGTTATCAATTTCTATAAAGGTTCCTAACTCATCTTCAGCCCTGCGCGTTTTTAATTCAACCTGCGCAACAGCAGCAATAGAAGCAAGCGCTTCACCACGAAAACCCATGGTGCGTATATGAAAAAGATCGTCAATGTTTTGAATCTTGCTCGTGGCATGGCGTTCAAAACTCATGCGGGCATCTGTTTCGCTCATGCCTTTGCCATTATCAATAACCTGTATTAGGGTTTTGCCTGCATCCAATATAAACAACTGAACGGAGGTTGCACCTGCATCAACCGCATTTTCCAGTAACTCCTTTACTGCACTTGCAGGCCGCTGAATAACTTCGCCGGCTGCAATTTGATTTGCAATATTATCCGGCAATAAATTAATAATATCAATCACAATATCTCCCTCGCATTTATGTAAAAATATAATTATTGCATCAATGCAATAACGGGCTTTAAAAGAAGTTTTAATTTGTGTTGTCGTTTGCTTTAAAAACTGCGACTAATTGTTTGGGAAAATATACTTTTATATTTATAATTGCTAACACTATTTTATATGATTGAATTAAAAAAACACGACAGCTTTTTCGATTACTGGCATTACAACGAAATTGATGTGGTTTCAAAAAAACTATCGCAGAAAAAAGCTGAAGAAATTGCACAGTCATTAAAACTTAAAGAAGTTTATAAAGAACTGCCTGAACATTGTTTTCAATTATTATTTGTTAGCTGATAAGAAGTTTTTGAACTTGCTGCATAACACATAAAAAGAAAACACTTTTCCCCGTTTTGCTTTTGATCATTATTTAATGCAAGCCATCTTACAATAAAGATGTTGAAAATGCGATGAAGCACAACTAACTCTAAAATAGATTGCTGATACCGCCATTCAATATGGAAAATATTATCAACGTGCTAATGTAAACAACACTAAAGTGGAAGTACATGGAATGTTCCAGGCAAACTGGGTTATTCAGCCCGATAAAAAATTATTATTGAAGAGAATGAGTGCGTGGCCGGTAACAAATAATTGATTTCATCCTTCCCAAATTTCATCTTTTCCGTCAAGCCAAAGCTTTACTGATTGTGTTGTGACGGATTTAGGCCTTTCAAGCGGGAAGCCTAAAACCCTGTCCCAGCAAAGGCTTGCGAGCACGCCCAATGCACGGCTTACGGCAAATAAAACAGTATAAAATTCATATTCAACCAAACCATAATGCACTAATAATGCGCCGCTGTGTGCATCTACATTTGGCCACGGGTTTTTTATTTTACCAAGGCTTTTTAAAATTGGCGGAACTACTTCATAAATATTCCAAACGGTTTGCACTAAAGGATCTGTAGACATGTGTTTTTTGCTGAATTCCATTTGCGCCGTAAAACGCGGATCAGTTTTGCGCAATACAGCATGGCCATAACCCGGTACCACTTTTCCTGCTTTCAATGTCTTTTTTACATAAGCAGCAATCTGTTCTTTCGTTGGTGTTTTAGTGCCGATCTCATTTTGCAATTCAAAGATCCATTTAATAACCTCCTGGTTAGCCAAACCATGCAACGGGCCGGCAAGGCCATTCATTCCTGCGGCATAGGCTAAATAAGGATCGCTTAATGCAGAACCAACCAAATGCGTTGTATGTGCCGATACATTGCCACCTTCATGATCTGAATGAATGGTCATGTACAAACGCATTAATTCTTTAAAGCTATCGTCTTCAAAACCCATCATGTGTGCAAGATTTCCTGCCCAATCGAGCAGGCCATCAGGATTTATATGCTGGTTATTTTTGTATTTTCTGCGGTAAACGTAAGCAGCAATTCTTGGCAGCCTCGCGAGTAAATCCATGGTATCATCAAACACCGCGGCCCAATGATCTTTTTTGCTCATGCCTGCCGCGTATTGTTTTGCAAAATTACTTTCAGTTTGCAAAGCCATTACACCAGTTACAAACATCGT
>JBDUEO010000381.1:0-3723 GCA_040002335.1 Parafilimonas sp.
TCTGAAAGCTGCACATCGGGTGTGCCGGTAAGGATCGCGAACACTCCGCGTGCTGTTCCAAACGTAGGCGTAAAGCACCTGTCGAAAAACAAGCCGCTGTCGCACATCGATTTAAAATAAGGAGTTGCATTAAGCGGATTGCCGCTCATGCTGCTCTTGTACATGCTGAAGCTTTCGCAAATTACCAGCACTACATTGGGCCTGCTTTCAAGCGCCTTGCTATCGGGTAATACCAAACGCGAGTAATCTTTATCAGCAACATTTTGAGGATTGAGTTTAAGAAAATTTGCAATCAAAGGGAAATAAGCCTTTGCTCCTTCATCTTCAAATGATGGCTTCCTGAATTGCAGTGTTGTAAAAAAATTTTGAAGCGGGTTCAGTGCCACATACGATTTGAAATTATCGTTTAACTGAAAAGCGTCTTTCCATTTTAATGGCTTGAAGGAAAATAAACCATACAGGCTCCAGCATAAAAAAAGAATAGCTGCGGCATGCCATCTTCTTTTATAGATCATATTTGCCTGCACATTTCTCTTAATCGTTTGAACATGGGTTTTTTTAAAAACCCTGGCCATTAAAAAAACCGCAATAACCAACGCCAGAAGAAGCCATACCATTGGATAGCTTTGCCAAAGCATTTTGAAAGAAATAACAGGGTCTTCTGCAAAATTCAGGGCGCTTGCATTAATGCGTGTATGATTGTAACTGAAATTTCCAAAATCAGCCCCGAAAAAAAACAGCACAATTAATGTTGAAATGGCGAGGTAATAAGACCATGCACGCTTATTTTTTTCTGAGAAAAACGGGGAAAACCTTGGATAAACCGATAGTATCGCGATGGGAAGCAGTATCATCGAAATCCATTTTGCATCAAAGCGAAAGCCAAGCCAAAAGGACGGTAACAAGGATGTAATGGTGATATTAGGCGGCCTGAACAGGAATACTGTTGATACGCGGAAAATGGTGAACACAAGCACGTAGATAAGCCATAGCACAAACAGCCACTGTATGGTTAAAGGGATTGTTTTAGGTAATCGTGCTTTTAAGATCATTATGCAAAAAATTAAAGATAAGATGTATCGGCTGTTGTTTATTTTGATACACTCTCTTTCTTGTTGTCCAGCATCATGTACCTGGCGGTTTCATAATACGCCTGGGCAAGCTCTTTTATAGCTTTCCTGTCTTCAGCTATGGCAGGTGTTTGCGGTAAAGGATCGTTGTTTCTTGCCGACCGGAAATCTTCAGTGCCGCTAATGAGGTTGTGAACGTAACAATATTCATCCGTAACCATTCCTATTTGTTTAAGGTTCGGATCAAATAAAAATGCAGCATTTTTAAAGCGAACTGAATTAATGTGAATGGTATCGAAAAGATTTTTACCTAGCGTTGTGTTCGTATAACGGATATGCGCAAGCGCAGTTACAGAAGGCAGCAAATCAAGCTGCGAACAGGTTCTACCGATACGTTGCGCCTGCAATAATGCCGGTGAATAGAACAGCAAAGGCACATGTTGCTGTGTGAGCCCATCGGCATCCCACGCTTTTGGAAACATACTGCCGGCTTCGCCTTTAATTCCATGGTCGCCTACAAAAACAAAAATGGTGTTATTAAAATATTTTTCTTTTTTCGCTGCTTCTATAAATGTTTTAAAACTGAAGTCGGTAAAGCGGAATGCATTTAACTCGTCATTACTTTGAAAGCCATATTTATTTAAAGTATCTGCCGGGTATTTTTCCAGTTTAAAACTGCCTTTATCTTCCGCAGGAATGGTATAAGGCCTGTGGTTATCTGCCGTCTGTATTACAGCAATGAAGGGCTTTTCCTGCTGCTTCAACACATCGTTGGCCGCCAGGAATAATTGTTTATCGCTTATGCCCCACACGTCTATAGTATTGGCTTTATAATCTTGTTGCTCATACATCTTAAGCCCGGATATATTATTGGTAAGAAGGCCTCTTATATTTGCCCAGCTTAGGCTGCCGCCAATAAAATAAAGTTTATTGTAATTATGATAATCATTTATGATAGTGTGTTCATCAACCGCAGCAGGATTGCGGCTTGCGGTATTCGGGTATTCAACATCGGGTATGCCGGTTACAACAGCCCACACGCCCCTCGCAGTTCCGTAAGCAGGGGTAAAACACCGGTCGAAAAAAATTCCGTTGCTGCACATTTCATTAAAGTATGGAGTGGTGTTTAAAGGATTGCCCCACATGCTGCTTTTATAAGCGCTAAAGCTTTCACAGATAACGATTACAACATTTGGCGTGCCTGCTACAACCGGCGGGTTAAAGCTTCGCTTATAGTTTAACGTGGCGCTATCGGGGTTTTCAACGTTAAGGTATTGCGCCATCAACGGGTAATACCCTCTCACTTTTTTAATGTCGTAAGTAGAATTTATAAATTGCAAGGTGCTTAAGAAGCTCTGCACAGGGTTTAAAGAAAGGTTTGCTTTAAAATCATCATTGAAAGAAAATGCATCGCTCCATCGCAAAGGGTATTGATTTAATCTGCCAAAGATTCCAATGCCCAAGATTAAAGTGAGCATTAAACCCGTAACGAATTTAGAAACCCCCTTTCCGCGATAGTTCGATGAGCTGATCTTTTTATACCATCTTATTATTAAACCATACAGTAAAATAACAGAAATAAGAATCAACACCAATAACGTAACAACAGGATACGTTTGCCATACCATGCTCATCGACGTTTTTGCATCGGAAGTATAATTCCATACACTTACGCTCAGCCGTTGGTGCAAATAATCGTAGTGTTCAAAGTCAACGGCATAAAGGAATACCAATGAAACCGTAATTATAAAAAAATAGGTTTTAAATATTTTCCGGGAAATGTTGTTCTCAAATGGATTGCAGTTTTTAGCAGCAAAGAGCCAGACCAATATCAGCGCAAACAAAACACTTATGAAGATTAATGCGGGAACAGGTGCATGCCCTTTTTTCATAAAAAGAATAAGCAAAAACATTATAACAACTGTAAAAATTATTTGTACAATGCTGCTAATTGTAAGCCGTTTTTTCTCATTATAATTAAGGTGAAGGTTGCCAATTAAAAAAGGGAAAAGAACAATGCCGCAAACAATTCTCGTATCAAAATTAAGCCCCAGTAAAAAAGCTTTAAAACAGCTTGCAAACGAATATTGAACAGATTTGAAATGGTAAAAAAATACGAAGCGCATAATTGTCATAAAGATCAAAAACGCAATCGCAGTTAAAACCGTCCATTTTACCAGGCGGGGTAAAGATATTTTTTTCATTTAAAAAATTAAGAGCAGTAAAATTCTGCCAAAGAAGTTGAATAAGATGATAAAGCAAATGTAAATATTTAGCAAGTGTTTTAGGCAATGGTTATTTTTGTACGAACTGATAACAACTGAAATGTACCTGCCAGAATCTTTAAAGCAATTTGATTACCGCGTGTTTTCTAAAATGAACGGGCAATGGCACACTGCTTTTTTTGATAAGTTTGTCCCTTTCATACGGGAACCGTTTGTGTGGCTGCCATTTTATTTTTTTCTTATATTATTTACTACAATCAATTTTAAGAGAAAAGGGCTTTACTGGGTTTTATTTTTCGCCTTCAACGGAATCCTCAGCGATTACATCAGCAGTACTGTAATAAAAGAAAATTTTATAAGGCTGCGGCCCTGCCACGATCCTGCGCTTGCAGATAAAATTCGTTTCCTTGTAAATTATTGTCCTGTAA
>JBDUEO010000382.1:0-3719 GCA_040002335.1 Parafilimonas sp.
GCATGATCATGCTGTTTCCGTTGCCCACTTCGGCCAAATCCTGGCCTGCGGAAAAAGCTTTTCCCTTGCCTGTTAAATACACACACCGAATTTCTTTTGATGTATTGCATTCATCCATTTTTTCCTGCAGCAATAAACTCATTTCGCGGTTGAATGAATTTAATTTTTCAGGCCGGTTTAATGTTATAAAAGCAACTCCATCTTTTACTTCAAACAAAACTGAAGACATAATAATTTTTATTGATGATTTGTTATGCGAATTAATGACATTTAAAATAATCGAAAGGTTCCATGCACGCATTGCATTTGTATAAAGCTTTGCAGGCAGTTGAACCAAAGCGGCTGATGATTTGTGTGTGATATGAATTGCAATGCGGGCACTGAATGGCTTCTTCTTTCTGAAACAGATCAGGCGTGCAAACCTGCTGGCTTACGTTTGGTGGGGCAATACCATAAGCTTTTAATTTTTGTTTGCCTGCTTCACTCATCCAGTCAGTTGTCCAGGCCGGCGATAAAACATTTTTTATCTCAATATTTTTAAAACCATTTTCAAGCAGGCACATTCTAATGCTCATATTAATTACATCCATTGCAGGGCAACCGGTGTAAGTTGGTGTAATGGTAATTTTTATTTTGTGTGATGAATCTATTTCAACATTACGCACAATTCCCAAATCAATAATTGATAGCACAGGCACTTCAGGATCTGATACTGTTTCAAGCAGTTGCCAGATCTTTTTTTCCTGTATGTTCATTTCATCAATCATGAATAAATTATTTACGTTGCGGTTACCAAACACTGTTTGGATAAGCTCTTTGCATAAACTGCATCTCCGCCAAAATATAACCTAAATGTTCTGTATGTATTCCGTTTTTGCCGCCCGTTTGTACAAATACATTTTCAGGAACTTTTAAAGTTGCTTCATCAAAAATGGCTGTTGTTTTTTCAAGCCATTTATCTTTTAACGATGATAGATCAACAGAAATATTTTCATTTAATAAATGGGTTTCATAATCAGCCATTATAAATAATTCGCCAACGTAAGGCCATAATTCTTCTATTGCATGTTCTATGCGTTGATGGCTTTCTTCAGTTCCATCGCCCAAACGAATAACCCACTCGCTGCTCCATTGTAAATGATAGGTAACTTCTTTTAAAGCTTTTGCTGCAATAGCAGCGAGTTGCTCATCTTTATTATGCTGCAAAGCTGTGTACAATAAATATTGATAATTGCTAAAGATGAATAAACGCATAATTGTTTTTGCCCAATCTCCATTTTCAATTTCGACCAATAAACAATTTTTGAATTCGCGATTATCTCTTAAGTAAGCCAAAGTATCTTCTGTAGCTAAAGTGTCCTGTTGATTTGTTGATTGATTGATAAGTTCTGCGGCATATTGATAAAAATTTCTTGCCTGTCCTAATATATCTAACGATATGTTGGTGATGGCAATATCCTGTTCAAGTACCGGCCCGTGGCCACACCATTCGCTGTTGCGCTGCGCAAGAATTAAAGCGTTGTCAGCAAGATGAAGTGTATAGTCTGTTAGGAATTGGGAATTGGGAATTTGGTTCATTGTTTCTTAGTTTGATTCCTGGATTTATCAAGATAACTGATGTACCCATTAATTAATTTTAATACTAATTCGCATTTTTCTTCACCCGTTTTTAAATCAAACTCAGAGATATATTTTTCATCAAATGTCGTGCACAAATGCTCCATTGTTTCTGTAACAGAACCTCGGGCAATTATGAAAAAATTTCTTGTATCTGTATAAGTAAAACGTCCATAACCTTCCGCAATGTTTGCAGTAATGGACCTTGAAGTGCGAATTATTTGTGAAACCAATAAAAACTTCTCATGCGATGGCAATGTTTTGGCGAGATCAGATATATAAATTCTTAATTCTCTCGCCTGCTTGTAACAGTCTAACTCTTTATAACCTTTATAATTCATTATGAAGATTCAACAAATTCCTAATTACTAATTCCCTCAAACCTACATGTGCTTCAGCTCATCAGGTAAATCATAAAAAGTAGGATGACGATAAATTTTATCTGTGGCAGGTTCATAAAAGCTTTCGGCTTCATCCGGGTTTGATGCATGAATATATTTACTTTCAACCACCCAAATACTTATGCCTTCGTTGCGGCGTGTATATACATCGCGTGCATTTTCAATTGCCATTCCTGCATCTGCTGCATGCAAACTGCCTGCATGTTTATGATCAAGGCCTTGTTTACTGCGAATAAAAACTTCCCACAAAGGCCAGTTCTTTTCGTTTTTATTCGTAGTGATATTTATAGTTCCTGATGATGCATCATCAGGAATATCGCCGTAATAATATTTTCTTATGAATGATTGCATTATGCAGCTTTAGTTTCTTTTCGGTTTAATTTTTTCTCCGCATAAGCCACAGCAGCTTCACGAACCCACGCACCGTTCTCATGCGCTTTGCGGCGTGCTTCTAATCTTTCTTTATTACAAGGTCCGTTGCCTTTTACCACGTTCCAGAATTCATTCCAGTCTATTTCGCCAAAATCATAATGTTGGATTTCTTTGTTCCATTTCAAATCTTTATCCGGCAAAACCATATTTAGAATTTTAACCTGTTCAGCGCACATTTCAACAAATTGCTGGCGCAATTCATCATTGGTTTTGCGTTTTATTTTCCACTTCATACTTTGATCGCTGTTTGTACTTTCAGAATCTTTCGGGCCAAACATCATTATCGAAGGCCACCACCAGCGATCAATAGCATCCTGACACATGGCTTTTTGTGCTTTTGTTCCTTTACTTAAAGTTAGCAAAATATCAAAACCCTGGCGCTGATGGAAACTTTCTTCTTTACAAATTCTAACCATAGCTCTTGCATACGGCCCGTACGAATTGCGGCAAAGCATTACCTGGTTTAAGATAGCGGCGCCATCTACCAGCCAACCGATGGCACCCATATCTGCCCATGTTAATGTTGGATAATTAAATATAGAAGAATATTTTGCTTTACCACTGTGCAGGTCATCAATTGTTTGTTCGCGTGTGGTGCCAAGGGTTTCGCAGGCAGAATATAAGTATAAGCCGTGTCCGGCTTCATCCTGAACTTTTGCAATTAATATTGCTTTACGTTTTAGTGATGGTGCGCGGCTTATCCAGTTTCCTTCTGGCAACATACCCACTATTTCACTGTGTGCATGCTGGCTTATTTGCCTCACTAATGTTTTGCGATATGCATCGGGCATCCAGTCTTTAGGTTCAATCTTTATTTCAGCATCAATTCTTTGCTGAAAAATATTTTCAAAGTTTTGTATTTGCATAAACAGAGTAAAAGTACAAAAATATTTATGCTAACAAATGTTAGTGTTCGTGATATTGTAATTATTGTCAATCTGACAATTAATCTACTTTCATCAAAAAAAAATTTTACGTTAAGAATTTTATAATAATTTGCAGCGTCTTAACAAAAGAGACTGTCAATAGAAGGTGCTTGATGACTTGCCTGCTTGTTATTTCTGATTTACTTATATTAAAGCAAGATCATTAACTGAATAAAGCAACAATAATTTATTGTAGAGATGATGTATGGTTTCCATTATGAAAGCTTGCTGTTTTGCAACGTTAACTTCATTTATACTTATCGCGTAAATAAAAGTTTATAAAACTCAACTGTTATATATGAATTATCTTAAACACAAATGGTTTTTAGTAATTAAATTAATG
>JBDUEO010000383.1:0-3712 GCA_040002335.1 Parafilimonas sp.
AAGTAATTTAGGTTGTCGTTTGCATGAAGATAAATTTCCTATTGTTGAAGAAACACGTAACGCTGCATTTAAGTTTGGTCTCGATCCAACTGTTTGCGCGTTGAACGGGGGAGAAGATTATGAACTGATTTTTACGGTTAAGCAAGATGATTATGATAAAATTGTTTTGAACGATAACATCAGCATTATTGGTTACATGGCTGATTTGGAAGAAGGCCGAAAATTTATTTCTAAAGGTGGAAACAGTTTCGATATAACTGCACAAGGTTGGAATACATTAAAATAAAAGGTTTGGATTTATAATTAGTATTAGACCTAACAGGTTTCTAAAACCTGTCAGGTCTTTTATATTGCAACAATAAGGTTTTTTAAAATTACCATTTGCCCTAAATGATAATGTGCATGTTCAACAATTCCATGGAAATTTTTATAGTAAGAAGATTTGCCTTCTGCATAAGCTTCTTCTAATTTCTCCTCCGGAAAATGTTCAATCATCAACGCAAGTTGTATAAACGATGCGTGTGTTTTTTCTTTTAATTTCTGCCAGTCATTTTCACTTGTAAACGCATCAACATTAAATCCGTTTGTTTCAGGAACTGAAGGATTACTTCCTTTCAATCGTTGCATCATAATACCATTCCAGTAATATAAATGATGTAATAAAGAGGCAATGGTGTTTGGTGAAGCAACTGTTTTTTGTTGCGCTTGTTGCCAGTTAATATTTTTAATTATTTCAATAATATTTACATCTGTCCAGTTGTTGCCTTCGTATATTTCTTTTATATGCTGTGCAATTAGTTGTGTTGCTTTCATAATTTTTCTTTGAAAATAAGAAAGGTTATTTAATAATTATTAATTATGAATGTAAAGCTTTGTTGCCATGAAAATATATTGTACAAGGGAGTGACACAACGAAGATGCCATAAAAAGATTGGCTGGTTACAAAATATTTAAATCAATTAGTGTATGCAGCATCTTACATAAATTTGATTTTAATTTTTTAAGTAATTTGAATTAAAAATTATTGGTTATGAAATCATTATCGGAAACCTGGTTTGCAGATGGCTATATTGATTTTGAATTGAAGAAATATACGCTGCTGGCGTATTTGCAGGAAGTGAATAAATATTTTGATGAACATAAATTATATCCGCAATTATCTGATATAATTTTTCATTATAATAACCTGGTTGCGTTTAGAGAAAATAAAAAATTTTTGCAGGAACAATTTCCAAAAAAACTTACAGGTATTCAAATGCAAAAATTGCAAATTTTATATGAGCACATGATGGATGATAATGATGTGATGGAAGAGTTGGAAGGAATTATTTATTACGCTTCGCGTGAAATGAAACAAACAATAAGCAACGGAACTGAATTGTATGAAACAATTGAAGACAAACTAAAAATTTCGCCTATTGGTATAATTCCGCTTGAACAAAATGAAGGTTATTTTTTTCTTGCCAATGCTATTTCACTCACAAGAATTTATCAATACCGTTTAAGTATTTACGAAAAACATGACGAGAAATTTCGCAGTATACGTACAGAGTTTATTGATACGTGGTACCGCAGTATTGCCAACACTTTTGAACATATAAAAACAGAATTAATACGCAACCGTTCGCAAATGCCAAATCCCGCTGTGTATGCAATTGAAGCGAACATCAGTTTGCCTGTTGAAGAAACTTTATTACCGATTGCGAAAAGAAGTTTGGTGAGGTATATTTCTAAAGTTTAAATGTTTTATCGTTTCAAAAAGTTTCAAAGTTGAAGTATTATAAAAAAACCGAAGCAAATTCTGCTTCGGTTTTTATTTCAACATTGAAACAATCAAAAGATTGAAATAATGAAAACTAATATCTATACAGTTCAGATTTAAACGGACCATTTTGAGGAATGCCTAAATATTCAGATTGTGCATCCGTTAATTCTTCTAACTCAACACCAATTTTCTTTAAATGTAAACGTGCAACTTTTTCGTCTAAATGTTTTGGAAGCACATACACTTTGTTTTCGTATTTATCGGCGTTCAGCCACAATTCAATTTGCGCTAATACCTGGTTTGTAAATGAATTACTCATTACAAAACTTGGGTGACCGGTTGCGCAACCAAGATTTACCAAACGACCTTCTGCTAAAAGAATTACATCTTTACCATCGATTGTATATAGATCAACCTGTGGTTTAATTTCATTTTTTGTATTGCCATAATTATCGTTTAACCAGGCAACATCAATTTCAATATCAAAGTGACCAATATTACAAACGATCGCTTTGTCTTTCATCAAGCGGAAATGTTCGCCTTTAATTAAATCGCGGCAACCTGAAGCAGTAACAATAATATCAGCTTCTTTAACTGCATCAATCATCTTCTTCACTTCATAACCATCCATTGCAGCTTGTAAAGCACAAATAGGGTCGATCTCTGTAACAATTACACGGGCACCGGCACCACGTAATGAAGCAGCAGAACCTTTACCAACATCACCATAACCACCAACAACAGCAACTTTACCAGCCATCATAACATCTGTTGCTCTGCGAATAGAATCAACCAAACTTTCTTTACAGCCATACTTGTTATCAAACTTAGATTTGGTAACAGAATCATTAATGTTGATTGCAGGAATTGGCAACGTGCCTTTCGCCATTCTTTCATATAAACGATGTACACCTGTTGTTGTTTCTTCGCTCAATCCTTTAATGTTTTGGATCAACTCCGGATATTTATCAAACACCATGTTGGTTAAATCACCACCATCATCAAGAATCATATTCAAAGGTTTGTCTGTGCTGCCAAAGAACAATGTTTGTTCAATGCACCAATCAGCTTCTTCATTCGTTTCGCCTTTCCATGCAAACACGCCAATACCTGCAGCAGCAATTGCAGCAGCAGCATGATCTTGTGTTGAGAAAATGTTGCAGGAACTCCATTTAACTTCAGCGCCTAATTCAATTAATGTTTCAATTAAAACTGCTGTTTGAATGGTCATGTGTAAGCAACCTGCAATACGTGCGCCGCGTAAAGGTTTGCTTGCGCCGTATTCAGCACGAAGCGCCATTAAGCCCGGCATTTCTGCTTCGGCTAATCTTATTTCTTTGCGTCCCCATTCGGCAAGCGAAATATCTTTCACTTTATATGGAAGACTTAAATCAATGTTTTGTGTTATTGTTGACATGTTTTTATTTTAGAACAGCAAAAGTAAACAAGTAGAATAAAATAATACTTAATTGATTAATTTTGGTATATTATTAAATCTTTTTCTTATTTGGTAGAATAACCAACTAATTTATTATGTCAAAAGCAATTAAAAAAGACGAATCCACTATAACAGAATTTAACATAGATGAAAAAGATATGTCGATCTTAAAATTACTGCAGCACAATGCGCGTATAACAGTAAAAGAAATTTCGGACAAAATTCATCTTAGTACAACACCTGTGCATGAACGCATTAAACGCATGGAAGAAGCCGGCGTTATAAAACAATATGCAACGCTGGTTGATCATTCCAAAGTAAAGAAAGGCTTGATGGTTATTTGCTATGTTTCATTAAAACAACATAGCAAAAATGCAGGTATAAAATTTATTAAGTTGATACAAAACATGCCTGAAATAATTGAGTGTTATAATATTTCCGGCGAGTTTGATTTTATGTTGAAAGTGATGGCAGAAAATATGGATGCATATTATGATTTTCATGTAAAC
>JBDUEO010000384.1:0-3700 GCA_040002335.1 Parafilimonas sp.
AAAGAAAAATATACAGCATCATCTGTAAAAGAAGATGCCGCCATTTTTTTTTCAACTTCATGCGCATCTTCATTGTTAGATTTTCGACGCACGTAATCCATCAACTGGTCTTCGCTCAGCTCATCTTCAGCATTCCATATATTATTAAGATCGTTCATTATTCTTCACGCAATTTTTTTTCAACTAAAAGCTTAAGGTTGCGTTTGCCATTTTGAATATAACTTTTAACCTGCAATAAATTAAAGCCGGTTTGCGCACTTATTTGCTGATAAGATTTTTTATCAAGGTAAAATAAAGTTATACATGTTTTTTGATCATCGCTCAATTCATCCATCGAAGATTCAACCAATACAAGCAGTTTTTCTTTATCGGGCTCGTTTTGTAAAGAAGGTGCTTCTTCAATAATGTTTTCATTAATTTCATTTACAAGCTTTACATTATGCTTGCGCAACTGCATTAAACAGTAATTGCGCCCAATCATATATAACCAGCTTTTAAAATATTGTACGCGATAACGCTGTAATTCGTGAATTACTTTTAAAAAAATTTGCTGTACGGCATCTTTTGCAGCTTCTTCATTCTTTAAATATTTCATGCAAACACCCAGCAGCAATAAAGTATAACGCTGCAGCAAAATACCAAGCAAACGATTATCATTACTCTTATAATATTGCGATAGTAATTCCTGGTCGCTTGTATGTATAAATTCTTTTTCGCTCAAAGTGCAAGTCTTAGTTACAAGATGCGATAATTAATAAATTCCATAAATATTTTTAGAATACCTACGACGATTTTTTAAATCGTTTATCGTAGCTTATCTGCCGTGGGGAATAGCAATATTTGTAACACAGTCTTTTAATGGCATTTATTGTTCAATAAAATATAATTGATAATTATCAGAATAATCCAAACAATAAAGCATCAATTTTACCAATAATATCGCCAAGGTCTTCATCATTTTCCGGGAACCTGTTCTTATCAACGTCAATTATAAGTAAAGGTCCCTGCTTGTAACTTTCAATAAAACGGTTATAGAGTTCGTTCAATTTTTTCAAATAATCGAGACGTATATTTTCCTCGTATTCGCGGCCGCGTTTTTGAATCTGGTCAACCAATGTTGGTACAGATGCTTTTAAATAAATAAGCAAATCCGGCGGTTGCACCATTGATTGCAATGTCTTGAAAAAATTAAAATAATTATCAAAATCGCGCTTATTCATTAAACCCATATCATGCAGGTTGGGCGCAAAAATGTGCGCATCCTCATAAATTGTTCTATCCTGAATTACCGTTTCGGTTCCGTTCTGAATATCGAGCAATTGATTCAATCTTCCGTTTAAAAAATATACCTGCAGGTTAAAGCTCCAGCGCGGCATATCTTCATAAAAATCCAGCAGGTAAGGATTATGATCAACATCTTCAAACTGCGGAATCCATTTGTAATGTTTGCTCAGCAATTCAGTTAGCGTAGTTTTTCCGGCTCCTATATTTCCGGCAATTGCAATGTGCTTAGGTTTTTTTTGTTTGGCCATTAGATTTTAAAATTCTGAAATTCAAATTATAATTCCCAAATTATTTAAACCATAATCCGGAAAAATTTAAATATAGTTCAAGCTCATTGCATTTTTTACAAGCTGTAATGTTGCTGCAGCGCTTGCTCTTGCTTTCTCCTCTCCTGTTTTTATAATTTTGGTAAGATAAGCTTTATCATCTTGAATTGTTGCTGCTTTTTGGCGAATAGGTTGTATAAATGCAACCATATCTTCAGCCAGTTGCTTTTTCATATCGCCATAACGAATGCTGCAATTTTCATAAGCCGATTCAAATTCTGCAGCAGTTTCATAATTGCTTACCAACTGCATTAATGTAAAAAGATTTTGAATATAATCTGTCTTAGGCATTCCGTTTTCTGTTGGGCCGCTGTCTGTTTTTGCTTTCATAATTTTTTTGCGGATTAGTTCATCATCATCGGCCAAATAAATTGTTGCCATTTGATTTTCACTTTTGCTCATTTTTCCATTGCCATCAAGACTTAAAATTTTTGTAAGCGTTTCGCCATAATTAAAAGCATACGGCAAAGGAAAAATTGCATCATAACGATGATTAAAACGCTCTGCAAGATTCCTCGTCATTTCCACATGCTGCTCCTGGTCTTTGCCAACAGGTACTTTTACTGCACGATGCGCCAAAATATCTGCAGCCTGCAACACAGGATAGGTAAGCAAACCTGCATTTACATTTTGCGGTTGCTGGCGCACTTTATCTTTAAACGTTGGCGTTTTTTCAAGCTCGCCTTTATAAGCAAGCATGTTTAGATACAAATATAATTCTGCAATTTCGGGCACACTGCTTTGAACATATAAACAAGCAACATCAGCATCTACACCACATGCGATATATTCTGCCAGTACGCGATGTACATGTTGTTTTAATTCCTTTGTATCAGGATGTGTAGTTAGTGCATGCCAGTCTGCAATAAAGAAATAGCAATCATAATCATATTGCATGCGCACATAGTTTTTTATAGCACCAAAATAATTTCCAAGATGCAAAAAACCGGTTGGCCTTATTCCGCTTAAAACAATTTCTTTAGGCATGTGGCGAAGATAAGAAGCCTGAAAAGCAGCGGCAACAAAAAAGAATTTATATCAAGCAAAAAAATGAAAATACTTGTAATTACTGCAATTAATAAATGTTGATATTTAAAGATTAAATATCAATCCTGGCATACTTAGCATGGCTTTCGATAAAGCTGCGGCGCGGCGCCACTTCATCGCCCATCAGCATACTAAATACTTCATCAGCACTGGCAACGCTTTCAATGGTAACGCGTTTCAATGTTCTTTTAGATGGATCCATTGTAGTGTCCCACAACTGTTCGGCATTCATTTCACCTAAACCTTTATAGCGTTGTATATGCACACTATCTTCCTTGCCATTACTGAATTTTTCTATAAGTGATTTGCGCTGGTCTTCATCATAAGCATATTCCTGATCTTTTCCTTTTTTTATAAGATATAAAGGCGGCTGAGCAATGTAAACATAACCCTGTTCAACCAACTCTTTCATATAACGGAATATGAATGTAAGAATAAGTGTAGCAATATGCGATCCATCCACATCAGCATCGGTCATAATTATCAGTTTATGATAACGGAGCTTTACAATGTTTAAAGCTTTCGGGTCTTCAACTGTTCCGATAGTTACACCCATTGCAGTAAAAATATTTCTTATTTCTTCGTTCTCATAAATCTTATGTTCCATTGCTTTTTCCACATTCAGAATTTTTCCGCGCAATGGTAAAATAGCCTGAAAATTTCTGTCCCTGCCTTGCTTTGCCGTACCACCGGCACTATCACCTTCCACTAAAAATAATTCGCAACGTTCCGGCGCACGATCGCTGCAATCTGCAAGCTTACCCGGCAAACCGCCGCCACTTAAAACACTTTTACGTTGCACTAATTCGCGGGCTTTTTTTGCAGCTACGCGTGCCTGCGCAGCAAGCACAACTTTGCTTACAATGTTTTTGGCATCTCTCGGATTTTCTTCAAGATAAGCTTCTAAAGCACGCGATACGGTTGTTTGCACAATGCCGCTTACTTCGCTGTTTCCAAGCTTTGTTTTTGTCTGGCCTTCAAATTGTGGTTCAGGAACTTTTACAGAAATTACGGCACTTAAACCTTCACGAAAATCATCGCTC
>JBDUEO010000385.1:0-3690 GCA_040002335.1 Parafilimonas sp.
AGGAGGCAACTGCGCGGATTAAGATAAATCGCCTACTCAGTGATTCTGGGTGGCGGTTTTTTGATGATGAAACGGGCCGGGCCAACATTGTTTTAGAGCCTAACGTCAAACTCACGAAGTCGGAGATTGATGAGTTAGGTCAAGATTTTGAGGCAGCCTCAAATGGCTTTATCGATTTCTTGTTACTTGATTCCGGCAGCAGGCCGTTGGTTGTTTTGGAAGCGAAAGCCGAAGAAAAAAACCCGCTCGACGGCAAAGAGCAGGCGCGGAAATATGCCAAATCTCAGAACTGCCGTTTCGTCATTCTGTCAAACGGCAACCTTCATTATTTTTGGGATTTGGAACGCGGCAACCCATACGTTATAACTACTTTCCCAAAGCCGGACTCGGTTGCTGGATACAAGCAAACCCAACCCGATCCGACGCGCTTGATTGATGAGCCGATTGGAAAAGACTTTATTGTCCTGACGCAGAAGCCAAGTTATTTGACCGACGTTGGCTATAAAAATGAGACCGAGCGTGCGGATTACATTACTACCAACAAACTGCGTTTTCTGCGACCTTATCAGATCAAGGCCATCCAGTCTTTGCAGCGGGCAGTGAAGGATGGCAAAGACCGCTTCTTGTTTGAAATGGCCACCGGCACTGGCAAGACCCTAACAGCAGCAGCCATAATTAAACTATTTTTAAAAACGGGTAATGCGAAGCGCGTTTTATTTCTGGTTGATCGCTTGGAACTTGAAGAACAAACCCAAAAAGCCTTCAAGCAATATCTGGCGGCTGACTACAAGTCTGTTATTTACAAAGAAAGCAAAGATGATTGGCGACGCGCTGAAATCGTGGTCACCACGGTTCAGTCGCTATTGTTTAACAATAAGTACCAGCAGAAATTCTCACCAACTGATTTCGATTTTGTGATTTCCGACGAAGCGCACAGATCGATTGGCGGCAATGCCCGTGCCGTGTTTGACTATTTTGTCGGCTATAAATTGGGCCTCACCGCCACGCCTCGCGACTATTTGAAAAACTTTAACAATGCCAGCCCCACCACAAAAGACCCGCGCGAATCTGAGCGCCGCTTGCTGCTTGATACTTACCGCACATTTGGTTGCGAAAATGGCCAGCCCACTTTCCGCTATTCATTGTTAGATGGCGTGAAAGAAGGGTTCTTGATCAACCCTATAGTGGTCGATGCCCGCACCGACATCACGGCCCAATTGCTTTCAGAGGATGGCTATGTCGTCAATTTCACCGACGATCAGGGCGAAACACAATCTGATAATTATGCACAGCGCGATTTTGAAAAACGTTTTTTCTCGAAGGCCACCAACGAAATTCTCTGCAAAACATTTCTTGAAAATGCTGTGCGTGATCCGGTGAATGGCGAGATAGGAAAGTCGATCATCTTTGCAGTCAGCCAATCGCATGCCAGCAAACTCGTAGAGATTTTTAACATCATGGCCGACAAGATGTTCCCCGGAAAATATCAATCTGACTTTGCTGTGCAGGTCACATCGCTCATTCCAAATGCACAGCAGTTCACCATCAACTTCGCTAATAACAAGTTGCTCGGCCATAGCAAGGTGCTGGAAAGCTATGAAACCAGCAAAGCCCGTGTCTGCGTTACGGTGGGTATGATGACCACGGGTTATGACTGCCCTGATATCTTAAATCTCGGAATGTTCCGCCCCATCTTTTCACCAACGGACTTCATACAGATAAAAGGGCGCGGCACCCGAAAACATGATTTCAGGGATGATTGCAAAACGAAAGATTTGAAAGAAGAGATCGAAGAGCCCAACAAACAAGCCTTCAAGCTTTTTGATTTCTTCGCCAATTGTCAATTCTTTGAAGAAGATTTTAATTACGATGAAGTGATCAAGCTTCCCGTCCGCCAAGCTCAAACAGAGAAGCATGGCATGGGTGATGGCGCGGGCGGCGGCCTTTCAGAACCCGCTGGCCAATATACCTATTCTGGCGATGACATTGTATCTTCCTTAAAGGAGGAAAACATTGGTGGAGAGGGCATGAAAATAGACCGCATGTTCTTCGAGAAGTTTGAAGATGTGGTGCGTGAGAATAAAACTGTGGCAGATGCGGTGGGCCAAGGTCAATGGGATGTGGCCATTGATTATCTAAACCGTGAAGTCTTCGACAAGCCAAATGAATTTTACACGCTTGATAAACTGCGCAAAGCCGCAAGCATGGATCGTCGTCTATCCTTGCGTGAGATATTAGAGAAGGCCTTCGGCCTCATTCCAAAATTCAAATCCAAAGACGAGTTGCTGGAAGAGGAATTCTCGAAATTCGTGGCCGATGCCAAGCCCGATGAAGCCAAAGCCATGCCTGCTATCAAGAACTTCTTTAAAGCCTATGCGATAAGCGATCACTTGCGCTCTATCATCGACAATAAACACTTCACTGATTTGAACACCAACGCTGGTTTCTCGTCGAGCGATTTTAAATCCGTACCTGAGAAATATAGAAAGCTAGTGCCAGACTACATCAAGGACTATGTGTCCCTCAACCAATTCGCGACTTAAGGGACAAAAATGCTCGATAGCACCACAAAACGCCGGATTGACACCGCCCGTGATATTCTCGTCGGCAAGGTACCCGATCCGAAAAGTCAGGTGGAGCAGATCACCATCGCGCTCATTTATAAGTTCATGGATGATATGGATGCCCAAAGCGAAGAGCTGGGTGGCAAACGCAATTTTTTCGCGGGCGAATATCAACGTTTCGGTTGGCCCAAGCTCATGCGCTCAGGCCTTGGCGGCCATGAAACGTTGAACCTCTATGCCGACGCCATACAGAAAATGCCGGAGAACCCGGGCATCCCAGCGCTATTCCGCGAGATTTTCAAAAACGCTTACCTGCCTTATCGCGATCCGGAAACGCTGAAAGCCTTTCTCAAGATCATCGATGAATTTGAATATGATCACAGTGAAAAGCTGGGTGATGCCTTTGAATATCTACTCTCGGTACTCGGCTCGCAAGGTGATGCAGGTCAATTCCGAACTCCACGCCACATCATTGATTTTATTGTGGCGGTGCTGGACCCCAAGAAGAATGAAACGGTACTTGATCCGGCCTGCGGCACGGCAGGGTTCTTGATTTCGGGCTATAAGCATATTTTGAAAGCCAATCAGAATGCAGAGGGTCAAAGCACGCTAACGCCCGATGATCGCACAGCGCTTGCAAAGAGTTTCACAGGTTATGACATCTCGCCAGATATGGTGCGCCTGTCTCTGGTGAACCTTTATCTCCACGGTTTCACCACACCCAATATCTTTGAATATGACACGCTGACCTCTGATGAGCGCTGGAACGAAACAGCGGATGTGATCCTCGCCAATCCGCCATTTATGACGCCAAAGGGTGGCATCAAACCCCATAAAAGATTTTCTATTCAGGCCAAGCGCAGCGAAGTCTTGTTTGTGGACTACATGTCCGAGCATCTCTCTGCCAATGGCCGCGCTGGCATCATCGTGCCAGAGGGCATTATTTTCCAAAGCCAAGGCGCTTATATGGATTTGCGCAAAATGCTAGTGCAGAATTCTCTGGTTGCCGTGGTCTCGCTGCCCGCAGGATGTTTCAATCCCTATTCGGGCGTGAAGACTTCGATTTTGATTTTGGATAAGGCACTAGCCAAAACCCCTGTTTTGTGCTAAGATGCAGTCAGTTCTA
>JBDUEO010000386.1:0-3675 GCA_040002335.1 Parafilimonas sp.
TTACAGTTCCCAATAAATCATCAGGATTTGTAGAAGGCAGATCAGCAATTATGTGGCCGCTAACACTTAATGTATCTGTCATTAAGTTCAGTGCTTTTGCATTTAAAGTATCAATTAACAGGTCAAGTTTAAGTGCCGGATATTTTGTTCTAAGATCTGCAGTTGCATCAAGATTTAAAGCAATGTTTGCATCTTGTATGGTTGCTGTTGTTTGATCAACTCCGTTATCTATGCTTCCGTTTACATTTAATCCTTTATATGTATAACCTTTTAGTTGCGCCGAAATAACATCAAGGTTATATTTTGCATTCGCTTTTTTTACATCGAAACCAGAACCGTTTGCCGTGATATTTGCCGTTACAATTCCAACGTTTTGTGGTTGTTTTGTAAGATAACCTGCATCAACATTTTGAAGTTTTGCTTTTATGGCATATACGTCGCCAGGCTTCATCGAACCATCAACATTTATATTTCCTTTATTGGTTTTTAATGCAAGCTGCGTGGCAAATGCACTTATACTTCCTTTAAAAAATCCGTTCAATGCAAACCTGTCTGGCAGGTTCACATTTGACGGAAGTGTTTTCGGAGGTAGCAAGCTTAGAATATCTTTTTTAGTAGATGTAAATTGATTGATGTTTACATTATAGTAAGCACGTTTTGCATCAGGCAAACCTTTTAACTGCGCGGATAATTTTACATAAGTATCACCAAAGCCACTTACTTCAAAAAGCGGAATTGAAAGATCTTTAATATAACCTTTTGCTTTGGCATTTAGTTTTATAGAAGATACTTTATATGCCTGTAAATTTCTTTTATAAGATGGCATAAAAGCAAGAATATCTTTTACTGAGATTTTTGAATTTGTAAGATCAGCATCTACATAAACATTACCTGGATTTTTTGTTGCAGCATCAATGGAAGAATATTTTACAATAAGATGATTTTGCAAAGTTGTTCCATCTGTTTGCAATAACAAATTTGTTAGCGATGCGCCGCTGTCACTGTAATAAAATTTTGTATGAAATTTCTGAATATCTAATCCGCTTTTTTCATTAAAGGCAAGCTGGTTAATATCACCACTGTAAATTGATGGCGTGAACGTAAGATCATTTGCATTGAAGGTGAAATTTTTAATATGTAAATGACCGTTATCAAAACCTTCTTTTAATGCAGGTTTGTTGTTATCATCATAAATAAATTCATCCTGGTTCAGATCGAGTTTTGCAAGCTGAAATTTCCATGGATTGTTTAACTGGCTATCGGTTTTTGCTGCCACAACATCTTTAGTAGCTTTCGCTTCTTCTGATTTACCAAGCGTAACTTTTGCGATACTGTTTTTAAACACTAAATCTTTAAGGCTTACATTAAGATTTTGTAGATTGATATTTTCCGGATGTGTACTTAGCTCCCCAATATTTAAAAAGGCTGCGAGTGCCGAAACATCGTTTCTGTAATTGAATAAAATCTGCTTAAAAGAAACACCATCAAGTTGCAATGTTGGCGTTGCTGAAGAAGCAGAAGGAGGCGGAACAGAACTAAGGCTGTCTTTGTTTTTTATCAACGGTTTGTACTGATAAATTTTTGCATTTACATTGGCAATATTTATATCGCCAATTTTATAAATAAGTTTATCGGGATCAAAAGTTTTTATAGTAGTATTAAAATCGCCTAAATAAAAATACACGTTGTTGCCGCTTTCATCATCCCTGAAAGTTGTAAGAATATTTTTCAATACAATTTTTCCAATGTTAAACTTCATTGGGTTTGTTGTATCTACAGGCTGTTTTGCTGTTGTATCGCTTCCTGCAAATGCTTTTACTATATAATCAAAATTGAAATTTGTGTCAGGATATTCTCGGTAGATGTGTGCTTTAATTCCATTCAATTCTAAATATTGAACATCCACTTCATGGCTTAACAATTTAAATAAAGAAATGTCAACCCTAATTTTTCCACCATATAATAAAGTGTCTTTTCGCTGGTCTTCAAAATACACATTCTCTAAAACAAGGCGCTTTGGAAAATCCAGCGTTAGTTTACCAATTTCAACTTTAGTTTTTATTTTATTCTGCACATAAGAAACAACTTTGTTTTTTGCAAAGTTTTGTACTGCGGGCACTTGTATTAATATATAAACAAGCAGGATTAAAAAAATAAAAATTCCTATAATCCATGCAAAGATTTTTAAAATCTTTCTTGTTACTTTTTTTGCGTCCAATCAGTTTATTTTAAATTCTGAATAATAGCAGCAGTAATTTTTAAAAGTCCGATTTGCTATAAGCAGAATTCCGTTTAAAATCTTTTTTTGAGAGATAGGCAGATACAATGCCAAACTATTTTTTTGAAATATAAATTATCGAGCTGCAATTTGCGGTTTTACCAACCGCTTTAACATTTGAAACTGCACCGGTAAAAAATGCTTTCGCAAAATTAGTTTTGCCAGTTGCATATTTTTCGCTTAAAAGGCTTACATAAAAGCTGTCAAACCACATTGGTTTTTGCTGGTATAGTTTGAACTTATGTTTTAATAAAAGCGTGCGCATACTTTGTGGTGAGAAATGATATAGATGACGCGGCACATCGTAAGCTGCCCAATTTACATCATACAACTTTGCATCATAACTTGTATAGTTCGGAACAGCGATAATTAATGTTCCGCCGGCATTCAATAAAGAATAAAATGTATTAATATATTTATGTAATTCATGCACATGTTCCAACACATGCCAAAGTGTAATTACATCAAAAGTATTTGGACTAAGTGCAAATAAATTTTCTAAAGGCAAAAGCTGAATATCAAAATCTTTTTGGGCATTTATTCTTGCTGTTTCGTCTGGTTCAAGCGCAGTAACATTCCATCCATTTTTTTTCATGGTTGATGCAAAAGCACCGGTACCTGCGCCAATATCTAATAAACTTCCTTGCTTTTTATTACTGCTTTTTTCAATAAGTTTTCTTTTTGATTGCAAGGTGAATGAACGTACTGTATGATATAATTTATTGATTACACCTTTACTTGTATTTGAATGAGAAATGTATGCTGAAGATTTATAGTAATCGCCAATGTGTTGCGCATTTGGAACATCCTGCGTAAAACGAAGTTTGCAATTTGAACACTCCCAAACTTCAAAATATTTTTTGCTTACCGTTTCATCTTTCGCTTTTAATACAAAAGCAATAGCATCGCTTTCGCAAACAGGGCAATTGGTGTAATGGATTACATCACTCATTAAATTATCTCTTTCAATTTTTCAACCACAACATCAACTTCTTCTTTCGTATTGTTTTTGCTGAATGAAAAACGCACTGTAACAAAATTATTATCATGATTAATGGCGCTAATAACATGGCTGCTTTCATTAGCGCCGCTGGTACACGCGCTGCCGCCACTGGCACAAATATTATTTATGTCAAGGTTGAATAAAATCATTTCGCTTTTATCTGTTTTTGGAAAATTTGCGCTGAGAACAGTATATAAGCAACAACCTTTTATATCGCCATTAAAACTTACATCTTCAACCGAATTACATAATTTTTCCATCATATAATTTCTTAAATCATTTATATAAGTTTTATCAGTTTCGTAATTTTTTGTAGCAAGCTCAAGCGCTTTTGCAAAACCAACAATACCATAAATATTTTCAGTACCGGCACGCATATTTCTTTCCTGCGAGC
>JBDUEO010000387.1:0-3665 GCA_040002335.1 Parafilimonas sp.
AAAATGCTACAAACCCTGCTAAACACGAAAGTAATTTCTGAACATTAAAAACTTCGCCTGAAAAAAACAATGGGAGAAAAATAAATGAATTTTTAATCCAGTGCTTTGGCCGCATTAAGCTTATATATTGTGTCATTATTTTATTATCTGCAGTTAATTCCTGAGCCATCATATTTTTTAACTTAAATGTTTATTGATCACCTTACCTAATTCTTCAAGGCTTTTTTCCCAGGTGTGCGTTCTGGCAAAAGCTTTGCGCTCATCGCTTAAATCTTCATTATTTTCTGTAAGCGCTTTTTTTACCAAACTAACAAATTCTAAAGGTGAATCAGAAAGATACGTATAAGGTTCAAACATACGCATGGCTTCTGTTCTGGTTGCAACAACAGGTTTGCCCATTGCTAAATATTCATCAATTTTTAATGGATAATTTCCTTTTGTAATTGCATTTTTTACCTGCGGGTTTATGCAAACATCAAAAGCGTTTACATAAGCAGGCAATTCCTCCAAAGCTTTTCTGCCTAAAAAATGTACGTTATCAAAATTGTGTAAAATAGTGTTTTCAAAATTCTTGTATTCGGGCCCAACCAAAACAATATTAAACCTGCTGTATGTTTCGGCAATTGATGCAATAATATTTTCATCAAGCCTGTCTGCATCTAACGTTCCTGCATAACCAATAATAGGATAACCAATATCTTTAAGATCGATTGGTGTTTCATATTCTTTACCATCAAACAAATCTATATTACAACCCTGGCCAATATAATAAGAAGATGCATTATGCCTCTGACAATATGCAGCATAAAATTCTGAATTGGTAACTGCAGCATCTGATTTCTTAATTAATTCCGGTTCTAATACATCGGAATGTTTTTTCCAGTAATCATAACCTCTTAAATAATCGCGGCAATAATAAATATATAATGATGGTGATAATAATTCTTTCAAATAAAATCCATTATAAATATCATTGTCATTAAACAAAATAAAATCATCAAACTCAAGTTGGTCAAGCGCAGCTTGTATATCATTTGCCAAACGCTTGTTATTTATATAATTTATTTGTTTAAAAACTGATGTTGAAGGCAGCCAGTTAATAGATTCAATAATTGATTCAGGAAATAACTGCCACATGTTTTTGCCAATATTCTGAATTTTATTGCGCTTATTTTTTATAATATCATAATGCAGTTTTACGCCTTCATCTTTTTGTTTAGATAACCAAGTTTTACGGTTAAGCGGTTTATTTACATACAGAATTCTGTTGTATTTAGAAAGGCGTGTTGCAATGTCTTTACAATTGCTGCCAATATCATAATACCAGGGTTGTAAACCAATGATCAAAATATCTTTGCCCCTGATATTAGAAAGGTGTTCAATATTTATTTCATCGTCCACAACTGATAAAGCTTCCATTGATTAATTTAAGTTTTGATTTAATTTTTTGATTTGTTTATTCCCTGCAATAAAATTGGCGGCGTTATTAATTTGATAGTTTCTTTTAAAGAAGAAATAATACGGGACTTTTTATCTTCTTTCCTGTATTTAAAAATCGTATTGTGATCTGCATCGCTTACAGATTGCTCTTCTACCGGCCTTCCATTTGTATAATAATATAAGGCAAGCGATTTTCTTGATCTTCCTTCAGGGCATCTTACCACATTTGGATTGCCATGATATGAAGTGCTTGTTGTTGAAAACATTGCCATCCTGTTAAACAAAGGCATAATTGATGTTCGGCATGCTTTCATATCTTTATCCCACAATTCAAACTGGCCGCCATATTCTTCTTTCCAATCTTCATTTAAATACACCAGCACGTTCAATCTTCTGTCAAGTTTTGTTCTTGGTTGTTTGTTGAAATCAGCATGAATTTTAAGCATACCGCCAGGTAAAATCTGGTGCATTCCACCACCATCATAAAAAGGATCAGGAATTAAATTTTCGATCCCGGTTAATTCAGATAAAAATTCAAGAAATGGCTGAGAGTTTAAGTAATGCATAAACGCTTTTGTTTTTTCGCCAAACTTATATTCACCTTTTGATGCCAGTTTAATTTGATTGGCATCATTGTATTTAAAGTCAGCATTTTTTGACATATCAGGAAATTCGCCCAATACATCTTTTAAAGCATCTGCATTAAAAAAATTGTCAAAATAAATACTTGGAAAAGGATCAGCAGAAGCGTAAGCAGCCTTATATTCGCTTGCAAAGTTTTTAAGTTCTTCAACGGATTTTGGTATAAATTCCATAGCTTGTTTTTTGTCTTTATTATGTAATTTCAAAGTACTAAATTAGTGAACAATGGCGCGCTTTAATACCTTTTTAAGTGAATCTTTCGTTTTATTCCATATACGTTTAATTTTAGCAGTTAAACGATTTTATTATTGATTGATATTTACCAGTTGAATGAAGTTAAAATCCATGTTTTCCAAAAGTTACTGGCTTAAAAACGCCGATTTATACATAATTATTTTATTCTGTTTTGTTCCGCTTTTTTTAAGTTTTCCTTATCGTGTAAATATTTTTCTTTCATGGGAAGGCGCATATCGCTTGTATCTCGGCGAAATTCCTTATAAAGATTTTGGCTTGCCGATGGGTTTTACTTATTGGGTAGTGCCAGCCATTTTCTTTAAAATTTTCGGGCCTTATTTAATTACATTGGTAAAGGCACAGGTTTTTCTAAATCTTATTTGCGGTTTATCATTCAGAGGCATTTTAAAAAAATTAAAGCTGCAGGATGGAATAAGAATTTCTGTAATTATTGTTTTCTGCCTTTCATATATACTTATTAATTTTTGGCCGTGGTATAATAATTCAGTTATTATTTATGAAATAATTGGGCTGAATTTTTTATTTGGATTTTTTACAAGAGAAAACAACAAGAAATATATTTATCTAATTGCTGCTTGTTTTTTTCTTTTTCTTTCATTCTTTACAAAACAAGATGGCGGTTTTCTTGGTTTTGCGATAGCTGCTGCGCTGGTTTTTTACAATTCGCTCATCACAAAAAAGTGGAAAGATTTTATTCTTTTCTTAGCATGTTATGTTGTAATTGGTTTTCTTATAATGTATCCTTTTACAAAATACAATTTTGGGTATTGGTTCAATCATGGCCAGCCGCCGCATACTGCAAGGTTTAGCGCACAGGATTTATTGAATGAACTTTTTGGCGCATCACAATGGATAAAATTTTATGTCTTACTAATAGCAATAATTGTTACCGTAAAAGTGCGCAGTAACAAAAAATTTCTGTTGAACAGAATGGAAATGTTGTTTTTGTTGTTGACGTTAGGCATTATAACCGAGGCATTAATTTTTGGTATAACAAGTTATACCCCGCCTGATAATAATATATTCTTTCACAGCTTTGCGTTGGCATACATTCTCACCGGATTTGCAGAAATAACGGCAATTGATTTTAATCGCTACCGGTATTTTTTTGGCTTAACAATACTTATTTTATTCTGGTGGTCTGGCGGCTATTGGCAATATTTAAACCGAATTACATCACGCATATTTCCGGCGCAGCAAACAACTGTTGCAAAAAATGATACTACTGCAGAAAATGTAATTAATCAACATACATACATGCTGAATCTTGATTCAAATTATTATGAAGATGAAAGCACGTGGAAAACAATTGATTCATTAAAATCTTT
>JBDUEO010000388.1:0-3655 GCA_040002335.1 Parafilimonas sp.
ACCTTAATTCGTTTCTAAGCTGATGAAGCTGCGTGTGCTTATCAATTACAACACATTCAATATTTGCTATAGCTGCGAAATCTTCTAAATGTTCGCTTGTTAAGTTTTGACTGAAACAGGTATGATGTGCGCCGCCGGCATAGATCCATGCTGCGCAACCGGTTTTCATATCAGGCATTGGTTTCCATAAAACTCTTGCCACAGGTAGCTTTGGTAATTTATGTTTTGGTTTGATTGCCTGCACTTCATTTACCAGTAAACGAAAACGATTTCCCATATCAATAATAGATGCATTCAATGCTTCGCCTTCAGCTACATTAAACACTAATCTTACCGGATCATCTTTACCTCCAATGCCTAACGGGTGAATTTCACACGAAGGTTTTCCATCAGCAATGGAAGAACAAATTTCTAACATGTGCGCACCTAAAACCATTTCATTGCCCGGTTCAAAATGATACGTGTAATCTTCCATAAAACTGTTGCCACCTTTTAAACCGCTGCCCATTACTTTCATGGCGCGAACCAATGCAACCGTTTTCCAATCGCCTTCGCCGGCAAAGCCATAGCCAGCCTGCATTAAACGTTGCGCTGCAATACCGGGTAATTGCTGCATGCCATATAAATCCTCAAACGTATCGGTAAAACCTTTAAAATTGCCATCTTCTAAAAATGCTTTTAAACCTAATTCAATTCTTGCTGCATCTTTTAATGATTGATGTTGTGCGCCATTTTTTTTCAGTGAATCAGAAATTATATAAGCACTTATATATTCTTCAATCAACGCCTCCACTTCTTTATCACTTATTGCATTTATCACTTTTACCAGGTCGCCAATGCCATGTGTATTTACAGAAAAACCAAACTTATATTCAGCTTCAATTTTGTCGCCATCTGTAACGGCAACATACCGCATGTTATCACCAAATCGAACAAATTTTGCGTCTTGCCAATCGTTCCAGCCTGCAGCAGCGCTGCACCATATATCAATACTTTTTAAAGTTGATGCATCTTTCCAGAAACCGACAACTACTTTTCTTTCCATGCGTAAACGGCTTACGATAAAACCAAATTCTCTATCACCATGCGCGCTTTGATTAAGGTTCATGAAATCCATATCAATATCATTCCACGGAATATCACGATTGAATTGTGTATGCAAATGCAACAAGGGTTTTTGTAAGATTTTCAATCCGTTGATCCACATTTTTGCAGGTGAAAAAGTATGCATCCATGCAATGATGCCAATGCAATTTTCTGATGCATTTGCCTCTTTGCAAACAGCTAAAATTTCTTCAGGTCTTGTAACGATAGGTTTAAAAATTATAGAGACAGAAATTTCTTTTGACGCATTTAAAAATTTTGCAATTTCCTGCGAATGCTCAGTTACTTTTTTCAATGTTTCTTCACCATATAAATGTTGCGAACCGGTGATGAACCAAACGGAAAGTTGTTTTAAATCTATCATTATTATTTTTATTTTGAACCACAAAGACACTAAGGCACTAACTGAAATTATACTTTCGTGTCTTTGTGCATTTGTGGTTATTTATTTCTGTCCATAATAACTATCTTTTCCATGCTTGCGTTCAAAATGCTTTTTTATTAATGAATCTTTCAAACGTAATGCATCTGCTTTAATAGTTTCTGTAATGAATGCCATTTTTGCGATCTCTTCCAAAACTGCACTATTGTACACTGCTTTCTCTGCATTTTTTCCCCACGTAAAAGGTGCATGGTTTCCAACTAAGATCATCTCAACTTCTGTATAACTTAATTTTTTTTCTTTTAATGTATTGATGATCTGAAAACCTGTTTCATATTCATAATCACCTTGTATCATTTCATCACTCATTGGCGCAGCGCAGGGAATATCACAGGTCGTATGGTCGGCATGTGTTGTGCCGTAAATTGGAATATCTCTTAAACTTTGCGCCCAGGCTGTTGCATACGTTGAATGTGTGTGAGAAATGCCGCCAATCGTTTCAAAATTTTTATATAACACGGCATGTGTTAATGTATCTGATGAAGGCCGTAAATTACCTTTAACAATATTGCCGTCAAAATCAACAATAACCATTTTCCCTACAGTTAAATCTTTATAAGGAACACCGCTTGGTTTGATGGCAAACACCTGTAAATTCCTGTCTGCAGCACTTGCATTTCCAAACGTAAATAATACCAAACCCAATGCAGGCAATTGCATGTTTGCTTCGTAAGCGGCCTGTTGTATATGTTGATATTTGCTCATTACTTTACGGTGATTAATACAAGACTCATTGGTGGCAGATTTACTGATAAACTGTTGTTTGTTTTCTTATAATCAGAAAATTTTACAGGCATTATTTTATCAGGATTATCAAAAGTATTTACATCATTAAATTTTTGCGAGGTTAAAATTTCTGCTTCAATATTTTTTGCTGATGTGTTCTGTAAAGATGTGTTGATAGTGATCTTTTTTGTTGCATCAAGATTCACCAATGTTATATGAATTGCGCCTAAACTATCTTTTGATGCTGAAGCATTTATTGCGTTAATGCTATCATTGCCAAAAACATATTGCGGGCTTGTAAACTGCAACGGAATTAAAGTTGCATCCTGGTGATATTGATACAAATCAAAAACATAATAAGTTGGCGTAAGCAGCATCTTTTCTTTATTCGTTAAAACCAATGCCTGCAGCACATTCACCGTTTGTGCAAGGTTTGCCATCTTTATTCTATTACTGTGGTTATTGAAAATATTTAAGGTTGAGGCGGCAATCAATGCATCGCGCAAACTGTTTTGCTGGTATAAAAATGCAGGGTTTGTTCCCGGTTCAGCATCTGTCCAAATTCCCCATTCATCAACAGCAAGCCCGACAGTTTTTTTCGGGTCATACTTATCCATTATCGCACTATGTTTATTGATAAGCGTTTCAATATTTAAACAACTTTTTAATCCTTTAAAATATTCATCTTCATCAAAATTTGTTGCTGAACCTTTATGTTGCCAGTTGTTTACGATGGTATAATAATGCATGGAAATTGCATACATATCATACAGCGGAATATTTTTCATACATACATCCATCCAGTTATAATCATCTGCATTTGCACCGCTGGCAATTTTCTTTAAATGCGTACCTGGATAATCTTTACAATACTCCGCATAGCGTTTGTATAAATCAGCATAATACTCAGGCGTCATCTGGCCGCCGCAACCCCAGCTTTCATTTCCAACGCCCCAAAGCGAAACATTATATGGTGCATTATGACCATTGCTTCTTCGCAAATCTGCCAATGTACTTTTGCCATTATAATTTAAATATTCAATCCAGTCTTCCATTTCATGCGGCGTACCTGTGCCCACATTTCCGGCAATGTATGGCTCGGTGCCCATCAGGTTGCAAAGCTTTAAAAATTCATCTGTACCAAAACTGTTATCATCAGTAATCATTCCCCAACTTGTGTTTACACGCAACGGTCTTTTACTACGGTCACCAATGCCATCACTCCAATGATATTGATCTGCATAACAACCGCCGGGCCAGCGTAAATCGGGAATGCGAATCTTCTTTAATGCATCAACAACATCTAAACGAATGCGATCATTTTTGGGAACATTCAAATTTGAATCAACCCAAAATCCATCATAAATACAGCGGCCTAAATTT
>JBDUEO010000389.1:0-3652 GCA_040002335.1 Parafilimonas sp.
AAACAACGATGTCGAACATACAATTGAAATTTATAAAGCAACTGAAGCAACAACCGGCCCAATAATCATACAAAAAATAACGGGTAAAAACTTACATTCAATTGCACCGTTGAATGAACCTTTAATAGAATTTATTGGCAACAGCATTACCTGCGGCGCTGATGCAGATACATCTGATATGCCCTGTGGAAAAGGTGTTTACCAGGATTATCATAATGCTTATAATGCTTACGGGCCACGAGTTGCAAGAGCGTTAAATGCAAATTACATTTTAAGCAGTGTAAGCGGAATTGGCATTTACCGAACATGGAATATGGATGAACCATCAATGCCGCAGGTGTATGAAAAACAAAGTTTTAATACGTTGGATTCAGTGCTTTGGAATTTTAAAACGTATACACCACAAATTGTAAGCATTGCTTTAGGCACAAATGATTTGAGCGATGGCGACGGTATTCATCCAAGACAGCCTTTTGACAGCGCAGTGTTTGTAAAAGATTATACCTCGTTTGTACAATTAGTGAAATCAAAATATCCAAATGCAATAATCGCTTTGCTTAGCAGCCCGATGATTAATGGAACCAAAGGAATTCTTTTACAAAATTGTCTTACTACTATCAAAGCAAATATTGATTCACTTTATCCTTCAGATAAAAAAGTTGCGTTGTATTTTTTTAAGCCTATGAAAGCCGGAGGTTGCAGCGGCCATCCAAGTGTTGAAGACCATGCAATACTTGCAAGCGAGCTCACTCCTTTTTTCAAAAATCTATTGCAATAAATTTTTTATTTATCAGCCAGCGAATAAAAATGGCATGAATTTTTATTCATAATAAGAATAAAAACTTTTATTATGCTTAAATGGGCCGCCATATTTTTCGTGATAGCAATCATTGCCGCCATTTTTGGTTTTACCGGTATTGCCGCTGGCGCTGCTTCTATCGCTAAAATTTTATTCTTTATTTTTTTAGTGTTATTTATTTTAGTGCTGGTATTAGGTGCCAAAATATTCGGTAAGTAAACACTTCAAAAAATAAGATCATCAATTGCATTACGCTTTAAAAATAAGTGTAATGCTTATTTATTTTTGAACATATTGTTTCCTAATACAAATATGTTTTAATCAGTTATTTGTAGTTGTAAAGAAATCTGTCGTTATTTTAAAGACCATATAAGAAAATATAAACGCAAACCTGCGAATACATTTTTATGCTGATTAATTTCAGTACTCTGCTAACCATTTAAACAATTTAAAATCTTCTATAAAAGATTTTTTTACTTTTAGCGCAAATAAATTTTTGATGAAATACTTTGCCATACTGTTTGCTGCAGTTTCTCTTGCTGCGGTTTTATCATTTCAAAAAAGTAAAAAGATGAATAATGAAACAGGCTTGCCTGCGTCTAATCCATTTAGTAAATCAAGCACGCTGCCATTCCAGGCACCGCCATTTGATAAAATAAAAAATGAAGATTATAAACCTGCTTTGGAAGAAGGTATTATAGAACAACAAAAAGAAATAGATGCAATTGCAAATAATGCAGCTTCGCCCACATTGAAAATACATTTGTGCCTTTGGAAAAAAGCGGGCAATTATTAACGCGTGTAAATAATGTTTTTAATGTAGTTGCCGGCGCAAATACAAATGATACTTTGCAAAATTTGCAGGAAGAAATTGCACCAAAACTTGCAGCCAATCACGATGCTATTTATTTGAATGAAAAATTATTTAAGCGTATTGAAAGCATTTATAATAATCGTGCTTCGTTGCATCTTGATACAGAATCAAACAAACTGGTTGAACACGATTACCAGGAATTTGTACTGGCAGGCGCAAAGCTTTCTGATGCTGATAAAGTACAAATGAAAAAACTAAATGCAGAAGAAGCAACGCTTACTGCAAAGTTTTCAAATCAATTAGTGAATGCTGCAAAAGCCAGTGCATTAATTATTACAGATTCATCAAAACTAGCAGGTTTGCCGCAAACAGATAAAGATGCATTTGCGCAAAATGCAAAGGCAAAAAATCTTGCAAACAGTTGGTTAATTCCTTTACAAAATACAACGCAGCAACCATCGCTTCAATCACTAACGGATCGGGATACAAGAGAAAAACTTTTCAATGCATCGTGGACGCGTGCTGAAAAAAATGATTCCAATGATACACGTGCTATTATTTTACGCGTTGCAAGTATTCGTTCGCAACAGGCAAAGCTTTTGGGTTATGCAAATTATGCTGCGTGGAAATTGCAGGATCAAATGGCGCAAACACCACAGGCGGTTGATGATTTTTTAAACCAGTTAGTGCCTTCCGTTACAGCTAAAGCAAAAGAAGAAGCCGCAGCTATTCAGCAATTAATTGATAAACAAAACGGAGGTTTTCAATTACAACCATGGGATTGGGAATTATATGCTGAACAGGTGCGTAAAGCAAAATATGATCTTGATGAAAGTGAAATAAAACCTTATTTCGAATTAAACAAAGTATTGCAGGATGGTGTGTTTTATGCCGCCAATCAATTATATGGATTAACATTTAAAGAGCGCCACGATATTCCGGTATACCAACAAGATGTACGCGTATTTGAAGTGTTTGATGCAGATGGAAAATCGCTTGCATTATTTTATTGCGATTATTTTAAACGCGATAATAAATCGGGCGGCGCATGGATGAGCAATATGGTTGATCAGTCAAAATTATTAAATACAAAACCGGTTATTTACAACGTTTGCAATTTTACAAAACCTGCGCCCGGCCAGCCTGCACTTATAAGTTTTGATGATGTTACAACAATGTTTCATGAGTTTGGTCATGCATTGCATGGCATGTTTGGCAACCAGCAATACAAAAGTTTATCAGGCACTAATGTGGCAAGAGATTTTGTTGAGTTTCCATCACAGTTTAATGAGCATTGGGCTTTGGATCCAATAGTGTTGCATCATTATGCAATGAATTATAAAACGGGCGAAACGATTCCTCAATCGCTTGTAGATAAAATAAAAAATGCATCCACATTTAATGAAGGTTATGCGTTAACAGAAGCCATCGCGGCTGCTGCATTAGATATGAAATGGCATACTCTTTCTGCAGACACAACCGTAAACGATGCCGATGCATTTGAGCAACAGGCTTTGCATGAAACAGGTCTTGATTTGTCGCAAGTTCCGCCACGTTACCGTTCAAGTTTTTTCCTTCATATATGGGGTAATGATTATGCTGCAGGTTATTATGCCTATCAATGGACGAAAATGCTTGAAGAAGATGCGTTTAGCTGGTTCCAGGAAAACGGCGGTTTAACAAGAGCCAATGGCCAGCGTTTTCGCGATATGATTTTATCGAAAGGCAATACGGAAGATTATAATAAAATGTTTACAGATTTTCGGGGCCATCCGCCTGATATAAAAGCTATGGAAAAAAATCTTGGCTTGCCTGTTAAGTAATAAAAAAAGCCGCACAAATTTGTGCGGCTTTTTTTATTGTTGTAAAACTATAATTTAATATTTCCTTCAATGGAATCATCCATAGTTTTGCCTGCTATTGCGCCAGCAACCATTTTTACCAGAGCAACAGCCTGACCATGTTTTGTATCCCAGTAATAACCATTTTCAGGTGTAACTTTTATTACGGTAATTCTTGGATCATCTTTGCCTTCGGTG
>JBDUEO010000390.1:0-3650 GCA_040002335.1 Parafilimonas sp.
TACCGCGAATTTTGTTATGAAGAAGATCATTTTAGTGCAATGCAATTAGAAGGTTGCGATGATAATGTTGTGCTGATGGATACAATAAGCAAACGATACAGTTGTTGCGGTGCAAGAATTGGTGCATTTATAACGCGCAATAAAGAAGTTTACAATACAGCGATGAAGTTTGCACAAGCAAGATTAAGTCCGCCGGGTTTTGGACAAATTGCAGGCGAAGCAGCTATTGATTTGCCCGATGATTATTTTGATATTACAAAAGCAGAATATAAAGCAAGAAGAGATGTAATTGTACAAAGATTGAATGACATGAAAGGCGTTTATTGCCCAAACCCCGGTGGTGCTTTTTATGCAATGGCCAGATTGCCTATTGATGATTCGGATAAATTTTGCCAATGGCTTTTGGAAGATTTTAATTATAAAAAGCAAACAGTAATGCTTGCACCTGCAACCGGCTTTTATGGTTCAGTGGATTTGGGTAAAAATGAAGTAAGGCTTGCGTATGTTTTAAATGTTGAAGCAATAAATGCAGCCATGGATTGTTTGGAAAAAGCATTGGAAAAATATCCGGGTAAAAGCATTAACGAATAAGGCTAATATTTCCTTTTTTTACAAACACGTTATTGTTGCCGCATTGCAGTTCCATTAAATAAATATATACATCAGCATTCTGCAAAACATTTTTATATTTTCCGTTCCAGCCAACGGAAGCATTATTAGAACTAAAATTTCTTTTTTGAAAAACGATTAGCCCCCAACGATTAAAAATAATGAGTGATTGTATATTAATATCTGAAGTTGATCTTGGATAAAAATAATCATTCATCCCATCATTATTTGGCGAAAAAGTATTTGGCAAAAAAATCGATTCACCTGTGCAAATTGCATTAATTCTAATATGATCGCTATCTATACATCCAAACTGGTTGGTAGCTTTTAAAGTATAGAAGGTGTTTTTGGTAACAGTTGCTACAGGTTGCAAACAATTATAGCAGGATAAACCCGTTGCGGGCAGCCATGCAAAACTTTGCGCATCGTTACTTGCAGATGCAATTATATTAAATGTAGATCCTGTAAGAATTTGTACAGAACTATCAACAATATCTACTGTTGGTTTGGCATTTACAGTTACGCTAACCATGGCAACATCTGAAAAGCAATTATTGCTATCTTTTCCCGTAACTGTATAAATAGTATTTGTGGAAGGAAAAGCAACCGGATTTTGTATGGTTGCATTGTTTAAAGTGTTTGCCGGCAACCAGCTATAAATATCTGCGCCCGATATATTAAACATTACAGAACCGCCATTACAAACTGTATAAGCATCCGGCTGTGCCGCAATTAATTCTTTTGTTTGCACTTTTACATTTACTGAATCTGATGAAGAACAGCCCTTATCGTTTGTTCCGGTAACATAATAAGTAACGGAGTTAGACGGAGTGGCTATTGGGTTGGTGCAACTTGTGCAACTTAAATCAGGATTAAAAGCCCAAATATACCTTGCGGCGCCAGAAGGGTTTAGTGTAAACTGATTCTCAGCACATGCAAAAGTATCTTTACCGGCATCAACCACCGGCGTATCTGCAATGGATACGGTATGTATTATTGTATCTGCACAACCATTAATATCTGTAACCGTTAGTTGTGCATTATATACAACAGAAAAAGGATATTGATATGCTAAGGGACCGCTGTTGGTTGAAGTTGAGCCGTCGCCAAAATTCCAAAACCATTGCTGAATAGGCGCATTGTCGCCTGGAATTGAGGCATCCTGAAAATTAACTTGTGAATTAAGACATCCCGCAGTATCTCTTTTAAATTCTGCCATCGGACCATTAATTGTTATTGCATGGTCGTAAAAAATTGTATCAACACACGGGCTGTAATCTTTTATATAAACCGATGGTGTATACATTCCATTTTTGCGGTAAACAAAATTCAGCGTATCCCTATTTTTATTTAAGTTGCTTATGTATCCATCACCCGAGTTCCAGGCGAAACTTTTTGTTATGACACTATCAAAATCAGTTACAACAAATAAGAGTGAATCATTTCTGCAATAAGTATTTTGTGCGGGTAAAATTTCAACCTTGGGTGTAGTAACTTTTATATGCAGTGTATCAGACGTTGAATCATTACAAGTTGTACCGGTAACATTCAGCTTAACTACGTAAATGCCAGGCTTGCTGTAGGTATGCGTTACTGCTTTAGCCGTTGAAGTTTGCCCGTCACCAAAATTCCATAATCTGCCGGTTTCAGCTATTGATATATCTCTGAAACTTAAAGTGGATCTGTCATCACAATTAAATATTGGAGTGAAGTTGGCTGCTGCTCCCTGAACGTGTATATAGTTTTCTCTCTCTGTAGAATCTATACATCCATTTTCTGACACTAACAGCTTTACAGTAAATGTACCTGTGTCTGTATAATGATGTTTGGGATTTACATCGAAACTCGTTTCTCCATCTCCAAAATCCCAATAATAAGCAGTTGCCCTTCCGGAAGTATTTTTAAAATCGCGCAATTCCGAAGCGCATCCGTCAAAAGGTGACGCTGAAAACCCCGGGTCGGGTTTATTGCCAGCCATAATCGCACTGGTTACAAGGAGCGTTGCAATACAACCTTCTGTAGTTTCTATTGTTAAACCAACATCGTAGATACCTTCCGTCGTATAAATGTGAGAAGGATTTTGCATGGATGAAGTTCCTCCATCTCCAAAATCCCAAAGCCAGCTTTTTACAGAAGCACCATTTAGCGCTGATTGATCCTGAAATGAAACTTGTAAATCAACACAACCAGAATCGCCATCAGGTGCATCAAACTTTACATCGGGCGTAGCAGAAACAGTTATATAATTATCTTTTTGTTTGTATTCCTGCTCTGTTGCCGTTTTAACTATTAATCGTACAGAATAAGAACCGCTTGTTGTATAAGTAATTGTTGGGTTTTGAAGAGTTGAGCTTTGCCCGTCACCAAAATCCCAGTACCATGAAACAGGTGAGCCTGTTGAATTATCTGTAAACTGAACGGTGAGTGGTGAGCAGCCCTTTGTATTTGAAACAGAAAAATCTGCGGTTAATTGTGCAAGCGCAGGTGTGGTTATAAGTGATAAAATCAGCACTATAAATCTCATAGTCAATTGGAAGTTCATTTGATTGGCAACCTATCAACTTTTTATACAAATGAATAAACAAAGAGTTGGCGGGCAATTCTTTCTATGGTACTGAACGAACAAATATCTTGCTAAATTGTGTAAATAGATCATGAAACATAAACAGACATTGGCCTGCCGTGAAATGCCTGGAAGTATACATAAATAATATATTAACGTATAAGAGTGATATTTCCTTTTTTTAAAAATACACTGTTTCCGGAACATTGCAACGCCATTATATAAACATATACATCAGGGTTTTGTAATACGTTTTTATATTTTCCATCCCATCCATTTGCCGCATTATTTGAAGAGAAATTTCTTTTTTGGAAAATAGTTTGCCCCCAGCGATTAAAAATGGTTAAGGAAACGATGTTTATATCTGAGCCTGTTCTTGGAAAAAAATAATCATTCATTCCATCATTATTTGGAGAAAATGTATTAGGCAAAAAAACTGATTCATTTGTGCAAACAGATATGATGCTTATTTTGTCGC
>JBDUEO010000391.1:0-3640 GCA_040002335.1 Parafilimonas sp.
GCTAATTTTAATCTTTGCTTCATACCACTGCTAAAAAAACGAATTTGTTTATCTGCGGCATTTAATAAACCTGCTTCCTGTAAAATAAAATCAAAAGAAAAATGGTGGATGTATTTTTTAAAGTTGTAGTGAAAAGCTAAAAACTCTTTAGCGGTCATTTCTTCTATTAATTCAAAATAAGGTGCGGCAATTGAAATGTAAGAATATACTGCATCCTGATTAATGGTTGCATTATTAAACAGCCATTCACAATCTCCTTCATTTAAAAGAAGTGATCCTGATAAAATTTGCAAGAATGTGCTTTTGCCGCTTCCATTTGCGCCGGTGATGGCATATTTTTTTTCAGATGAAAATGTGTATTGCAGGTTTCTGAAAATCCATTCCCGGTTAAAACGTTTACCGGCATTGGTAAGAATTATTTGCATGATGAATTGTTGAAAAACTATTTCGAAAACAGGCTATTCATCATCCACATCTGTTTTGGTATATCTTTTTATAATGCCTCTTTCGCTTTCTCGTATAAAGCTGATGATTTCGTCGCGTTCATCGCTGGCAGGCATTTCTTCTTCAATATATTCAAGTGCTTTTGAAGTATTAAGCCCTTTGTTATAAATAACACGATAAATGTCAAGAATCTGGTTTATTTTCTCTATCGAAAAACCACGCCTTTTTAATCCAACACTATTTACACCGCCGTAGCTTAATGGATTTCTAACGGCTTTAATAAACGGAGGAACATCTTTGCGTACAAGGCTTCCGCCGGCAATAAAAGCATGCTGACCAATTTTTACAAACTGGTGAATTGCGCTGAAGCCGGCAATCCATGCATAATCGGCCATAATTACGTGGCCAGCCATTTGGCTGTTGTTACTCATGATGCAATAATTACCAACACAACAATCATGTGCAATATGGCTGTACGCCATTATAAGGCAATTATTACCTACAGTAGTTTTCCAGCGGTCGCTTGTACCACGATGAATTGTAACAAATTCTCTTATAGTTGTATTATCGCCAATTTCTACGTAAGTTTTTTCATCCTTGAATTTCAGATCTTGCGGCACCGCACCTAAAACAGCACCAGGAAAGATGCGGCAATTTTTGCCAATTCTAACACCTTCCATAATGGTAACATTGCTTCCTATCCACGTACCTGCGCCAATTTCTACATCCTGGTGAATAACAGTGAAGGGATCAACTTTTACATTTTCAGCAAGCTTGGCGTCGGCGTGTATATACGTGTGCGGATGAATCATTTGTATCTGCTTAGCTGATGCAGCTAATAATATTTTATTTTAAACGCGACAAAGTTAACCGTTCATATTTAAAATAGTGCTAAATCGGGTTAATCAACTTTTACAATTTGTGCTACAAGGTCTGCTTCAGTTGCTACTTTTCCGCCCACATATACTGTACCTTTCATATCGCACAAGCCCCTGCGAATAGGGCTGTTCAGTTCCATTTTTAATATCATTGTATCGCCGGGCACCACTTTTTGTTTAAACTTACAGTTATTAATTTTTACAAAATAGGTATCGTATTTACCGGTAGGCATTGCGTTTATGCATAAAATACCACCGGTTTGCGCCAATGCCTCTACCTGCAAAACGCCTGGCATTACAGGGTTGTTTGGAAAATGGCCCTGGAAATACCATTCATTAAACGTTACATTTTTAATACCGATAATGTGGTTATCTGTTAGCTCAATTATTTTATCAACCATTAAAAAAGGAAAGCGGTGCGGTAAAGTTTTTTGAATATAATCCAGGCCAAAAACTGTCGGTTGGGTTGAATCGTAAACAGGCACATCTTTAAGGTGCTTGTTTTTTTTTATATATTGTTTGATTTTCTTTGCGAATTCTATGTTGCTGTTGTGGCCTGGCCTGTTAGCGATAATTCGTGCTTTAATAGGATAGCCAATTAAAGTAAGGTCTCCAACAACATCAAGCAATTTGTGGCGTGCGGGTTCGTTAGGAAAACGCAGTTCTAAATTATTTAAATAACCTTCGCTTTTAACTTCTATCTGTTCTCTCTTAAAAACTTTTTTAAGCCGCTTCATCTCTTTTTCATCCACAGCCTTATCAACCACAACTATTGCATTATTTATGTCGCCACCTTTAATAAGATTATTATCAAGCAAGGCTTCTAATTCATGCAAAAAACAAAAAGTGCGGCAAGGGGCAATTTCAGTTCTAAATTCTCTTATATCTTTTAAGCCTGCATGCTGCGTTCCTAATACCGGGCTATTAAAATCAATAAGTGTTGTTAGCCTGTAACTGGTTGATGGAAGGGCAGTCATTTCTACTCTTTTCTCCTCATCATAATAATAGATGTTTTCTTCAAGGCTGTACCAGGCTTTTGCGGCTTCCTGTTCTACAACGCCCGCATCAGAAATTAATTCAGTAAATGGCAGGGAACTTCCGTCAATAATAGGTATTTCAGGGCCGTTAATTTCAATTAAAACATTATCTACACCCATGCCTGTTAATGCAGCGAGAATATGTTCTACCGTACTCACTTTTGCGTCGCCAACTTGCAAAGTAGTGCCGCGGCTTGTATCTGTAACTAAATCGCAGTCTGCTTTTATTAGATGTGCGCCCTCAATATCAGTGCGCTGAAACTGAATGCCAAAACCAGGATGCGCCGGATTAAGTTTCATATCAACCAATACACCTGTGTGTAACCCTGTGCCGCTTATGCTTACTGCTTTTGAAAGTGTATGTTGTTTATCGGGATTAAAATTTACATCCATTTTTATAATTTAATTGCTGAAATTATAATATGGTATATGAGTTAGCATCTGAACAAAAAATACCTTTTATAATTTTGCGTGCAAAAATAAGGTTTAAAATGTGCCGATATGTGTAAGAAACGCTAAGAGGAAGGATGACGAATTTTAAAAGCTAACTTTTTCCTGTAATAATTGTTGAACAAGCTTTTCAAGATCGGCAAGCCTTTTTTCCATTTGAGGAAGATTTCTTGCTAAAGCCTGACTGCGTAATGCGCTTGTATAATCGTAAGCAGGGGAGCCTGTAACAGCCGTATTTTTTTGTTTAATTGATTTTGATACGCCGCTTTGCGCATTTATTTTAGATCCGTCTGCAATTTGTATGTGGCCAACAATACCTACCTGTCCTCCTATCATTGCATTGCTGCCAATTTTTGTGCTGCCACTTACACCGGCCTGTGCAGCGATAACGGTATTATTACCTATTTCAACGTTATGGGCAATTTGAATAAGGTTATCAAGCTTAGTTCCCTCGTGAATAATGGTTGAGCCTACGGTGGCACGGTCAATTGTTGTATTACAACCAATTTCAACATTATTTTCTATTACTACATTGCCAATTTGGGGAACCTTTTTATAGCTGCCGTTTTCCTGTGGTGCAAAACCAAAACCATCGCCGCCAATAACACAGCCTGCGTGTATGGTGACGTTGTTTGCAACAACACATCCAAAATAAATTTTTACGCCCGGATGAATAATTGAATTGTTGCCAATTTTTACATCATTACCAATATAAACGCCGGGATATAATTTTGTGTTGGAACCAATAGAAACATTTTCGCCAATATAGGTAAATGCACCTACGAAAATATTTTCACCCAGTTTTACTGATGGATCTATATAGCTTGGTTG
>JBDUEO010000392.1:0-3638 GCA_040002335.1 Parafilimonas sp.
GCAAAAATTGCAGCTAAACTTGCCATTGGATATACATTGGATGAATTGAAAAATCAAATTACAAAAACCACTTCTGCATATTTTGAACCGGCGCTTGATTATGTAATTGTAAAAATGCCGCGCTGGAATTTTGATAAATTTAAAGGTGCAAACGATACATTGGGCTTGCAAATGAAAAGTGTTGGCGAGGTAATGGCAATCGGCAGAAGTTTTAATGAAGCCATTCAAAAAGCTTGTCAGAGTTTAGAAAACGAAGCCGTTGGTTTAGGTTATTATGGAAAGAGTTTGATGAAGAGTGATGAACTGGTTGAATATATTAAAACGCCGAAGTGGGACCGCATTTTTCGTATTAAAGATGCATTGATGCAAGGTGTGCGTATTAAAACAATTGTGGAAGCAACTTTAATTGACCGCTGGTTTATTTATCAAATACAGGAAATAGTAAGAATTGAAAAAGAAATTGCTCACCACACTTTAGACAGCTTGCCAGAAGAGCTTTTGAAAGAAGCAAAACAAAATGGTTTTAGCGATGAACAGATTGCAAGAATCTTACCTACTAATTGCACCGATGAACAGGTTTATGAAAAACGTAAAGCGCTTGGCATAACACGCGTGTATAAAATGGTTGATACCTGCAGCGCAGAATTTGAAGCGAAGACGCCATATTTCTATAGTAGTTTTGAAGGATAAGTTGCCCGGGCTGAACAAGCGTTATTCAATGCTTAAAAATTTTTTGCATTAACTTCTCACACTCCTTTAATTTTATCTCATTAAAATTTTGCCATGAATACATCTGTCCGTGTACGGTTATCTGCGCTTATGTTTCTTGAATTTTTTATTTGGGGCGCATGGTATGTAACTATGGGAACTTATCTTGATAAAGTATTGCATGCAACCGGTGTTGAAGTTGGTGCCGCTTACAGCGCAATGGCTATCGCAACAATCATCTCTCCTTTTTTTGTTGGAATGATCGCTGACAGGTTTTTTCCTGCACAAAAAGTATTGGGCATTTTACATCTTGCAGGCGCCGTATTATTGTATTATATCACAACAATAAATAACGCAGGCAGTTTTTATTGGGTGCTGCTTTTATATTCGCTAATGTATGCACCTACTTTAGCATTGGCCAATTCCGTTGCATTCAGGCAAATGAAAGATCCGGGAAAAGAATTTGCATCAATAAGAGTTTTGGGAACGATAGGCTGGATTGTAACCGGCTGGATGATTGATAAGGTTTTTAAAATAGGCACCGATGAATTAGTGTTTACATTTAAGATGGCTGCCGTAGCTTCAGTAGTATTGGGTTTATTAAGTTTTCTTTTGCCTGATACGCCGCCGAAAGCAAAAGGCACCACAGCTACTTTCAGGCAAATTTTAGGTGCCGATGCATTTGTATTATTTAAAGACAGTTCATTCACTATATTTTTTATTGCATCTGTGCTGATATGCATTCCACTTTCGTTTTATTACAGTTTAACCAATTTATATCTTACAGATGCAGGCATGAAAAACGTTACAAGCAATATGACGTTCGGACAATTTTCTGAAGCGTTTTTTATCCTGCTCATCCCTTTTTTCTTTAGAAGGCTTGGCGTTAAATGGATGATTGCATTAGGCATGATTGCATGGACACTGCGCTTTATTTGTTTTGGTTATGGAGACGCACAGGCAAATTTATGGATGCTGTTTGCTGGCATTATTTTACATGGCGTTTGTTTTGATTTCTTTTTTGTTACAGGGCAAATTTATACCGATAGCAAAGCAGGTTTAAATATCCAAAGCCAGGCGCAGGGCATGATTACAATGGCAACATACGGAATTGGTATGTGGATAGGCACGCTGCTTTCCGGTTATGTAAAAGATATATACACCGTAAATAATATTGTTGACTGGAGAAGCATTTGGATTATTCCTGCTGCAATTGCCTTTGTGGTGCTGATATTATTTATGATATTTTTTAAAGATAACCGCAGAAGCGCTGTTCATGCTGAAGCAGTCAAAATGGTTTAATGTGTTGTTCAAAATTCACAGTTCTTCATAACAATTTTTAATAAAATAATGTATGATTGTACGTCTTTGGCATGGAAAAACATCTTCTGCAAACGCTGAAGAATATATGAATTACCTTTTAAAAACAGGCATTAAAGATTACCGTTCAACACCGGGAAATTTAAATGCACAAGTTTGGCAAAAAGAAGAAGGTGATATAACGCATACCTGGACGGTTTCATGGTGGGTTAACATCCCGAGTATAAGAGCATTCGCAGGTGAAGATTATGAGCAAGCGAGGTATTATGAAGAAGATGAAAAATATCTTTTAGAATTTGAACCAACTGTTCAGCATTATGAATGTTTTGGAGAAATACGATAATCTTTTTAAGATAAATAACAAAGCATAAAAGTTTTTCGTTCATGCGGTTTATATGAATAAAGACGGCGGTCTTTCGCACAAACTTCACGGCTTAGACTACCTGCGGGCATTTGCAATAATATTCGTTTTCTTTTTTCATTATGGCAGATTGTTTCCGCACCCGGAATGGGTGAATGCCATCAGCGAATTTGGCTGGAGCGGCGTTGATTTATTCTTTGTGCTAAGTGGTTATTTAATTGCTTCGCAACTTTTTTCTTCCATCGCAAAACAAAACGAAATTTCACTCAAAGAATTTTTTATAAAGCGATTCTTTCGCATTATTCCAATATATCTTTTTGTTGTTGCTTTATATTTTTTATTTCCATTTACACATGAAAGAGAAGCATTAGCGCCGCTTTGGAAATATCTAACTTTCACACAAAATATTGGTCTTAATGTTAGCACGCAAGGCACGTTTTCTCATGCATGGAGTTTGTGTATTGAAGAACAATTTTATTTATTCTTACCACTTATTTTAATTGCGCTGGTTTATTTTAAATTATTAAAAAAAGGATTTTGGATATTGATTTTATTATTCATTTTTGGGTTTATCATTCGTGCATTTTGTTATCAGCATTTTGTACTGCCAGCTGGTGATGATAGCTGGCTTCCCTGGTATAAATACATTTATTATCCAACGTGGAGCAGGCTTGATGGTTTACTGGTTGGTGTAAGCATTGCAGCTTTGCTTCAGTTCAAACAAAAATTCAGTGAAAGAATTTTAAAACATGGAAACAAAATTTTGATTGTTGCAGTTCTAATTTTTGCAGGTACATATTTTATATTTTCACAGCAAGAAAGTTTAAGTGCATCAGTATTTGGATTTCCACTTACTGATATTGGTTATGGTGTAATAGTTTTAGCAGCATTGAGCCCGCAATGCTTTTTATACAAATACAAATCATCAGTTACATCAAAAATTGCAGCGTTGTCTTACGGCATTTATCTCATTCATAAAATCGTGATTCATGTTACGCAAACTCAGGCAATAAAGTTTAAGATTGATGATAGCAGCAACGTTGTGTTTTTGATTTGCATTGTAACCGTTTTTATTGTTTCATTATTATTAAATGAAATAATTGAAAAACCATTCTTAAAACTGCGAAAGAAAATATTAAGCAGGAAAAATAAAAAAGAAAAAAAAGTGATTGTTATTGCTGGTTGAAAGGCATAAAAAAAAGCAACAGAAATTACTTACTAACCCTGTTGCTTCTTTAAGATAAAACCG
>JBDUEO010000393.1:0-3636 GCA_040002335.1 Parafilimonas sp.
AACCATTTTTGATTGTATTTTTTGAAGCAGCTTTTCTTATCATTAGAGCAATAATCTTTTTATAAAATTATTTTTTTAAATACTCTTTTACACCTTCTGATAACTTTTTACTCAGCGGCACAAGCGGTAAGCGAAGGTTATTTTTTATTAAACCCATTTCAGATAAAAATGCTTTTATACCTGCAGGATTATTTTCAGCAAAAAGCAATTCATAAGCCTTGATGAGTTTATCGTTTATCAATTTTGCTTTTTTAAGATCGCCGCTTAAACTGCTGCGTACCATAGTAGAAAATTGGTGGGGAAAAGCGTTAGCTGCAACACTTATAACGCCTTGCATGCCACATGCAATTTGTGGAAGCGCAAGGGCATCATCGCCACTTACTACTAAAAAATCTTTTGGTGCATCACGCAAAATTTTCATGCATTGCGCCATATCGCCGCCGGCTTCTTTAATACCTGCAATATTTTCTACTTCATTGGCCAAACGAATTATTGTATCTGCGTCAATATTTTTTGAAGTTCTGCCTGGTACATTATATAAAAGAATTGGTTTGGGTGATGCTTTTGCCAAAGTTTTATAATGCTGATACAATCCTTCCTGCGATGGTTTATTATAATAGGGCGAAGTGCTTAAAATTGCGGTGGCTTCATCTAAAGGAAATGTTTCCAGTTCATGCACCAGCTCATACGTATTGTTACCGCCAATACCAACAATAACAGGCACGCGATTTTTTACAACGTCATACGTATATTTAATTACATCTTTTTTTTCAGGCGTGCTTAATGTGGGCGCTTCACCAGTTGTGCCTAATGTTACAATATGTTCAACATTACCTTCAATTACAAAGTCAATCATTTTGTGCAGCGCATCAAAATCAATATCGCCATTCTTTTTAAACGGAGTAACAATTGCAACGCCGGTGCCTTTTAAAATATCTTTTATTGAAGCCATATTGCTAAGTTAATAGTAATGCTGAGTAGTTGAGCAGTTGATAATTTGAAACGTTGATTAGTTAATCAGTAAGCGTTTCTGAACATTTAAATTTATCGATCAATCAACTTGTCAACTCATATTATGAAACACCTTGCTTACATCTTCATCCTGTTCCAAACGTTCAATTAATTTACTTACATCTTCCGCCTGCGCTTCACTTACCGGAATGGTAGTGGTTGGTATCCATTCAAGCTCAGAACTTATAGGCGTGATGCCTTTATCTTCCAATGCTTTTTGTAAATTTCCAAAGTCAGTAAAAGCAGTACGCAAAACAATCACATCATTGCCATGTTCATCTGTGCTTTCACCCATTTCTTCCAAACCAAAATCAATTAATTCAAACTCAATTTCATCAACGTTTAATCCTTCTGGTTTCAATTTAAATACACCCATTTTTTTAAATTGAAAACTAACGCTGCCATTGTTGCCAAGCGTTCCATCACCTTTATTAAAAATACTTTTTACGTTGGCAACGGTGCGCACATGATTATCAGTTGCTGTTTCTACCAGCAAAGCAACACCATGAGGCGCATAGCCTTCGTATAAAATTTCTTCATAATTCTCAATTTCTTTACCGATTGCGCGCTTAATAGCAGCTTCCACACGGTCTTTCGGCATGTTTACGCTTTTTGCGTTTTGCATACAGCGCCGCAATGCTGGGTTTATTGCCGGATCAGGACCGGCGGCTTTTACAGCAATCGCAATTTCTCTTCCTATACGTGTAAATTGTTTTGCCATCCTGTCCCAACGGGCAAACATGGTGGCTTTTCTAACTTCAAAAATTCTACCCATAAATTAATAAATAAACTTTCCAGGGGCTGCAAAGTAAAAACTTTACGGTAGCTTTTAAAACGAAAGTTTTTATTGGTTTGTATGTAAGATGAAATGCGTTCTATTATGCAGCTTAATTTTATAGCTTCATTATTCATTAATATATAAAATATTACATTTTTATTTTGTCGTTTTTTCATAGGTGTTTAATCCAAAACACAAAGCATTATCAAAACAATATTTGATTATTTAAGAGTAAGTGATTTGCTAAAAATTATCCTTATTTGCTAATTGCCCGCAGGCTGCATCAATATCTTTTCCGCGGCTTTTTCTTAATCTTGCGTTTACCCGGTTGTCATCTAAAAACTTCATAAAGTTTTCGGTTGTTTCTTCATCTGGTTTGGCAAAGTTTGCACCATCAACAGGGTTATATTCAATAATGTTTACTAAATCTGCAGGCACTTGCCGGTAAATTTTTACAAGCTCTTCTGCATCTTTTTGTGCATCATTAAAATTTCTGAATAAAATATATTCAAACGTTACTTCATTGTTTGTAGCACGATAAAAATAATTCAGCGCATCAATCAAAGACTTGATATTATTTGATTCATTAATCGGCATTATCTGGTTACGCTTTTTATCGTTTGCTGCATGAAGTGATAAAGCCAGTTTAAAACGTACTTTATCATCGCCCAATTTCTTTATCATTTTTGAAACGCCAGCCGTTGAAACGGTTATGCGTCGCTGGCTCATACCCATTCCATCTGCTGCAGAAATTTTATCAATAGCACGTAACACATTATTGTAATTCAACAAAGGTTCGCCCATGCCCATGAAAACAATGTTTGATAAATGCTTACTGTGAATTCTTTCGCTTTGTTCATTTATCAAAGCCACCTGGTCATAAATTTCATCAAAGGTTAAGTTGCGTTCACGTTCCATTTTTCCAGTGGCGCAAAACCTGCAACTCAAACTGCAACCGATCTGCGAAGAAATACAAGCTGTTTTTCTTTCTTCAGTAGGAATTAAAACACCTTCTATAAAATGATCATCAAAAGTTTTAAAACGGCTTTTCACGGTTCCGTCAGCGCTGTATTGCGTTGTATTGATGGTTAATGCAGGTAAAGAAAAATGTTCAGTCAGTTTTAAGCGAAGTTCTTTGCTGATGTTTGTCATAGCATCAAAACTGCCGGCATGTTTTTGCCAAAGCCATTCATAAACCTGTTTTGCACGAAATTTTTTTTCATCAATTTCAGCAAAATAATTTTGCAATTCATCCAAACTTAAATTTCTTATATTTTGCGGCGGCGAAGAATTCATGCTGCAAAGATAAGTTGATGACCGCCTATCTTTGCAGCCGCTTTTTAAAATCCAGATGTTTTGAAAGCTGTTATTTTTTTAAATTTAAGTAATGAACGACTGTTATATAATTGATGCAGTAAGAACGCCTGTTGGCAAATATGGCGGAAGACTAAGTTCTATTCGCCCCGATGATTTATTGGCGCACGTAATTTCATCAATTTTAAATCGCAATTCTGTTGATGTAAATGCTATTGAAGATGTAATTGCAGGCGATGCAAACCAGGCTGGTGAAGACAATCGTAATGTAGCAAGAATGGCTGCACTGCTTGCAGGCTTGCCTGTAACAGTTGCAGGATGTACCGTAAATCGTTTGTGTGCGAGCGGGCTTGATGCAATTATGAATGCAGCACGTGCCATTATGTGTGGCGAAGGAATGTTATACATAGCCGGAGGCATTGAAAGCATGACAAGAGCGCCGTTTGTAATGCTGAAAAGCGAAAGTGCGTGGAACCGCAAACCAGAAATGGTTGACTCAACAATTGGATGGCGTTTTACCAATAAAGCATTGG
>JBDUEO010000394.1:0-3617 GCA_040002335.1 Parafilimonas sp.
ATTTATAATGTTCAACCTTTGGCAACTCCAAAGGCAGTTCATTTTCCTCAAGCGGATATGCAATACCATCTTTCCAAACAATCGGAAAAGGTTCGCCCCAATAACGCTGGCGGCTAAATGCCGCATCGCGCATTTTATAATTCACTTTTGCATTGCCATAACCTAAGCCATCAATATCCTGCATTACAATTTTAATAGCATCTTTCATCAACATGCCCGTAAGAAAATTGCTGTTGTGCAATTCAGCATCTTTTGTTGGGTTTGCTTCTTCGCCATTAAATTTTTCTCCTAAAATATTGGTGATCTCAATATTAAAATGCTTTGCAAATTTAAAGTCGCGTTCATCGCCGCAAGGCACCGCCATAATTGCGCCGGTACCATAACTGGCCAATACATATTCACTTATATAAATTGGAACCTCACGTTTATCAAAAGGGTTGATAGCATACGCGCCGGTAAATGCACCACTGATGGTTTTTTCAGCCATACGTTCTCTTTCGCTGCGGCTTTTTACCCAGGCTATATATTGATCAACTTCTTCTTTTTGTTTTGATGTTGTTATTTTATTTACGAGTTCATGCTCTGGTGCAATCACCATAAAATCAACACCAAAAATGGTATCCGGCCTTGTAGTAAATACGCGAAGTTTTTTATCATCATCATAATCATCAATTCTAAAACCAATTTCTGCACCGTAACTTTTACCTATCCAGTTGGTTTGCATTTCTTTCATAGCGTCGCTGAAATCCACTGTTTGCAGGCCTTCCAGTAAACGGTCTGCATATTCGGTAATGCGCAAATACCATTGGCGCAATTTCTTTTTTACAACCGGATAACCGCCGCGTTCACTTACACCATTTACAACTTCATCATTGGCCAGCACAGTTCCTAATGCTTCGCACCAATTCACTTCGCCATAACCGCAATAAGCGAGGCGATATTCCATTAGAATTGATTGCTGCGTTGCTTCATCAAAATTGCTCCATTGATCAGCAGTAAATATTGAAGCCGCTAATCCAGGAATCAGGAATTGGGAATTAGGAATTGGGTGATATTCGTTGCCTTCATTTTCAAAAGCTGCAACTAAAGATTCAATGCTTTCTGCTTTTTGTGTTTGACGATCATAGTAACTTTTGAAGAGTTGGAGAAATATCCATTGTGTCCATTTATAATAAGATGGTACACTTGTATTCACTTCTCTTGACCAATCAAAACAAAAACCAATTTTATCTAATTGCTTCCTGAAGTTTTCTATGTTTTGCTTGGTTGAATCGGCAGGATGAATGCCATGTTCAATTGCATATTGCTCTGCCGGCAAACCAAATGCATCATAACCCATCGGATGCAATACATTAAAGCCTTTTAATCGTTTATAACGCGCATAAATATCGCTGGCAATATAACCTAACGGATGGCCAACATGCAACCCCGCACCGCTTGGATACGGAAACATATCGAGCACATAATATTTAGGTTTGGTTGAATCGTTGCTTACCTTATATATCTCGTTGGCCGTCCACCAATCCTGCCATTTTTTTTCTATTTCCTGAAAATTATATTCCATAAAAAGTTTAAAATCAAAATTAAAAAGTAAAATGTTTGAACGTCATTTCGGGGTAAAGAAACATCTCCTGAATTTAAAGTTGAAATTAACAGAGAGATTTATTTCGCTCACAATTATTTTTCAATGGCCTTAATGATTGCTTCGCAATCCTCCTATCGCCGAAATGACCCTTTAAGATTATTGCTATTTAAAGAACTTCTTAAAGTTGACTTGTAATTATGTAAGTGCTTATATAATTACAAAGTTGCCTTTTCTATTGCTGCTCATTGCATCAACTGTACAAGTGTTGCGACGCAAGGAACGATGCCATACTTGTTGCTGCTGGTTACCAAAAAACAAACACCATGTAAAAAGTATTTTTACAATGGCTTGCAAACCTAAGTAAAAGCTATTGAAGTATGCGTGGAATGCGTTGTTCGAGCATCATTAAATCAACAATTACCATTGCAGTTACGGCTTCGAGTACAACGGGAACGCGCAGTGCAATGCAGAGATCGTGGCGGCCTTTTACAGAAAAATTTTCGATTTGATTGGTTTCCCAATTGAATGTTTGCTGTTCTTTTGGTGTGGATGATGTGGGTTTAATGGCGATGCGAAACACAAGCTCGTTGCCATTTGTGATGCCACCAACAATGCCGCCTGCATTGTTTGTTTTTGTTTTACCAGTCGAATCTTCAATAGCATCATTATGTTGACTGCCGAACATTTTTGCAGCCGAGAAACCTGCACCAAACTCCACTCCTTTTACCGCAGGAATAGCGAACACTGCATGCGCTAATAAACTTTCAGCGCTATCAAAAAATGGTTCACCTAAACCCAATGGCAAATTGTTTACACGACATTCAACAATACCGCCAATTGAATCTTTTGCGGCGATTGCTTTTTGAAGGCCAAGTTCGAGATCTGTTTCGCCGCCGATTTCTAATATTGTTGATTTTACTGAAATATCTTTTAATAATTTTTTTGCAATAACACCAACCGCCACCAAACAAACAGTTAGCCTTCCGCTGAAATGCCCGCCACCGCGATAATCTTCAAAGCCACCATATTTTTTGCTTGCTACAAAATCTGCATGGCCGGGACGTGGCACCGCACGTTGCTTTGCATAATCTGTTGAACGCGTATTATTATTTTCAAACAGAATTGTAAGTGGTGCGCCTGTTGTTTTATTATTGAAAACACCGCTTTTAAAAATAGGCAAATCGCTTTCCTGTCGCGGCGTTGTGCCTTTTTGTGTGCCACCTTTACGGCGTTCGATATCTTCTAAAAAATCTTCAACCGTTAATGATAAACCTGCTGGTATTCCATCAATAGAAACGCCAACACTTTCGCCATGCGATTCACCAAAAATGTGTACACGAAATATGCGACCGAATGAATTCATAAATTAACCCTCAGAAATTTCAATTTTATGCTTATATAATTCTACCAGAAAATATTTATTATTGTCTATCTTTTGAATAAGTGGCAGAGCCTTTAGTAATAATATCAATCAGTTTAACAGTAGAAATATTTCCCAAATTAATTTTTAGTAGTTTGTTTGGGGTACGTTCAATGAAATAACTATCTAAAAAGTCTTCATCTTTTGTTATCAGTATCAGGTTCTTCTCATTGCAGTATGCAGATATGTCCCTATCATCTGTTCTATCCTGAGAAAGTATTTCATTAATATGTATGCAATAATGATCCTGGCTTTGAAGAAACGCTTTTATTTTATAAGAGATATGAACATCGCAAAGAAAACGCATTACACTGATTCTTTAATTTGTCCTCTTTTAAAATATAGTGCAGCGTAGTTAAGAGCAGCATAAATATCTTCTAATTGCAATTCAGGATGATCTTCCAATATTTCATCATAAGTCATTCCGGAAGCAAGCTCATCAAGCAATACAACTACAGGCCAACGCATACCTCTTATACAAGGCTTACCATGACAAATGTTAGGGTCAATTGTTATCCTGTCTAAATAATTCATATAATAAAATTATTCAAAAATTACTGTTGCACCTAATTGCTGCAGATGATTATAAAAATCAGGATATGATTTATTGAT
>JBDUEO010000395.1:0-3605 GCA_040002335.1 Parafilimonas sp.
TATTTGCTTTGAGTAACGGATAAGCTTCTTTGCACAAAGCATTTCCTTTGCCTTCCTCTTCGCCAATATTCAATAAACCAACTGTAGGATTTTCAATACCAAAAATACTTTTTGCATATAAACTTCCTAATAAGCCAAATTGATCAAGATGCTGCGGTTTGCAATCAACGTTTAAACCAACATCAAGTAACAAACCAGTTTTGCCACCAATTTTTGGAACAACGGTTGAAATAGTTGGGCGAAGCACACCTTCGAGCGGTTTTAAAAAGAACATGGAACCTACAAGCATTGCTCCCGTATTGCCGGAGCTTAAAAATGCATCTGCTTTGCCAGATGCGAGCAATTGAAATCCTTTAGCAATAGAAGAATCGGGTTTATCTTTTAAAGCTTTGGTTGGATGTTCGTGATACCCGATAATTTGTGAAGTATGAATAACTTTCACACGTTCTGATGAAATTTGGTATTCATCAATAAGCGCATTTAATTGCTGTTCATCACCAATACAATAAACAATTGCATTAGTGCCACTGCAATTCAAATATAGCTTTAAGCCTTTTATAGCTTCAAGGGGTGCGTAATCACCACCCATCATGTCGAGCGAAAGATTCATTGCGGTACGCAATTATATTAAGCTTTCAAAGGTGCTTTTTCTGAAACCACTTGTCCTTTATAATACAGTTTGCCTTCGCTTACATGAGCGCGATGGCGTACGTGCATTTCACCTGTTGTACTGTCTTTACTCAGCGTAACTTCTTCTGCTTTGTAATGCGTTCTTCTCTTTGCGCTACGCTGTTGAGAATGCCTGCGTTTTGGATTTGGCATAATTTGAATTTATATTTATTTAAGATCTTTAAATTGTTTAAGCGCTTTCCATAATAGGTTCGCTTCGTTATCATTTATATATTGTTCGTTCTGTAATTTTGAAAGCACTTCTTCATTACATTTAGAACTGCCAGTTTCGTCATCAGCACACATTTTCTGTAATGGAATACTTAGGTTAATGAACTCAAATATCCAGTCTGCAACATACAAATGGCTTTCTCCGCGATTGATGTAATAAACGTCAGGATCTTCTTCCTGTTCATTCATTTCTTCAGGATTATCTGCCAGTTTTACCATTATTCTGAATTCATCCCATAGCCTAAGCGTTAAAGGATTTCCGCAACGGTCGCAACTTACATCAACTGTTCCATCAATATCAAACTTTAAAAGCATAAAGCCATTTTTTTTATCCAGCTCAAGTTTAATATTGGCTTTGCAGTTTGAAAAATCCTGTTCGCCATAATTTGAAAAGAACTTGTCATCAATCGAATAATCGAAATAATGTAACCCCGGTTTCAGACCAACAAACGCTATCTCGTACTCTCTTCTGAAATTCATCGCCTGAAAATTTGGCTCGCGAAGGTAATTGAAAAATGCTTAAGAACAAAGGTGTAAAGCTACAGCAAGCTGTAAAAACGAGCCAAAGTTTAATTGTTATATTTTTTTAACCAAGTGTTAGCCGAAAAAAGTAAGGCTGCTTTTTATGTGTTAACTATATTGCCACAAATTTTTTTATGCGGCAGCTAATCTTTGTAGGTACAACTTGCTTAACTCTCTTTTTTATATCATGTAATAATAAAGAATCACATGCAGAAAAACCAGATGTACTTGCAAAAGATATTGATTCAACAATAAATCCTGCAGACGATTTTTTTGATTATGCAAATGGGAATTGGATTAAAAATAATCCCATTCCCGCCGATGAAAGTGCATGGGGTTTGTTTCAGATAATTCCCAACGAAAATTTACAACGGCTGCGCGATATAAATCTTGAAGCAGCCAAAACAACTTACCCGGCAGGAACCCCCGAACAAAAGATAGGCGATTTCTGGAAAGCTGCCAACGATTCAGAAAGAATTGAGCAATTAGGTATTGAGCCATTGCAACCATATTTGGCTAAAATTACTGCCATAAATGATGAGGTTTCTTTGCAAAACACAATGGCGCAAATGGATGCAATAGGTGTTGGCGGCGCCATAAATTTTTATGTTGGGCAGGATGCAAAAAACAGTTCGCTGGAAGTTTTGCAATTGCAGCAAACAGGTTTAGGGTTGCCCGAACGCGAATTTTATTTTAAGATGGATAGCACATCAGTGGCTATTCGAAAGGCGTACGTAAAAAATATAGCCCAAATATTAACCTTGCTTGGCGTTGATTCTTCCAAAGCATCAGTATCATCAATAAATATTCTGGCGCTGGAAACGCAGCTTGCAAAATCGAGTAAGAAGCTGGAAGAACTTCGTGATCCTTATGCTAATTATCATAAATATGCCGTAACAGATTTGAATAATGTATCTGCAAAAATTGACTGGAATAATTATATGTCAATTATCGGTGTAAAATCTACTGATTCTGTTATAATAGGCCAACCTGAATATTATAAAGAAGCCGGAATCGTATTGTCAAGTTTTTCTTTGGATACATGGAAAGATTATTTGCGTTATCGGCTTGCCAACGAATTTTCAGCAGCACTGCCAGAAATTTTCGGTAAGACAAATTTTGAATTCAATAAACTTTTTTCCGGAGCCACAGAAAGAAAACCAAGATGGAAAAGAATCATCAGCAGCGAACAAGGTGCAATGGGTGAATTGCTTGGGCAGATTTATGTAAAAAAATATTTTAATGACAGTGCAAAAGCAAGATATACGCAGCTTGTTGAAAATATTCGCACCTCATTAAAAAACCGCATTAAAAATCTTGACTGGATGAGCGACAGTACCAAACAAAAGGCGTTAGAAAAACTGGCTGTTGTAAATAAAAAAGTTGGATATCCTGATAAATGGAAAGATTTCTCATCATTAAAAATTACGCCTGACAGTTATTTCCAAAATCTTTTAAATGCAGATATTTTCTGGCATAATTACGATATTAATAAATTGGGTAAACCAGTTGATAAAACAGAGTGGGACATGTTTCCACAAACTTATAATGCATATTATGATCCATCAAACAATGAAATTGTTTTACCAGCTGCTGCATTTATAATTCCTGGTTATAGTGATGCAGAATTGGATGATGCTGTTGTATATGGATATATGGCTGCATCAACTATCGGCCATGAATTAACCCATGGTTTTGATGATGAAGGAAGGCAATATGATGGAATCGGAAATTTGAAAGGCTGGTGGACACCACAGGATTCTGCAAAGTTTACACAACGTGCAACAGTGCTCTCAGACCAGTTTAGCAAGTATGTAGCTATTGATACTTTTAAAATAAACGGCAAAGCAACTTTAGGAGAAAACCTTGCAGATCTTGGCGGTGTTTTATTGGGTTTTGATGCCTTTAAACAAACAGATGAATATAAAAAGGGAGAAAAGATTGCAGGCTTTACACCAACACAGAGGTTTTTTCTTGGCTACGCTTTAAGCTGGCTTGAAAATGAAAGACCTGAAGAATTACGTACCCAGGTTTTGACTGATGTGCATTCTCCGGCAAAGTTCCGTGTAAATGGACCGCTTGTAAATGTTGATGCATTTTATAAAGCATTTAATGTAAAGCCCGGAAACAAAATGTATTTGCCGGATAGTGCAAGAGTGCACATCTGGTAACAAATAATACTT
>JBDUEO010000396.1:0-3578 GCA_040002335.1 Parafilimonas sp.
AAATATAATCCTAAGGGAAAAATCCGTTCTACGCAATCGGATCGTTTATTATTAACTCCACAGTCTTAATTATGGCAACCGTTTTATTGTTAGGAGCAACCTCAGATATGGCTGTTGCTATTGCACGCAAAATGGCTGCGAAAGGAAATAACATTCAACTCGCATCGCGAAATTCAAGTCGTTTGCAGGCATTACAATCAGATATCTCTGTGCGTTATCATGTTGATTGCACTGTTCATGAATTTGATGCAACTGATTTTAATTCGCATCTGTCTTTTTATCAATCTTTAACTACAAAACCTGATATTGCAATTTGTGTTTTTGGATATATGAGTGATAATATTATTGCCGCGAAAGATTGGAATGAAACAGTAAAAATGATAAACAGTAATTATACCGGCGCTGTTTCAATTTTAAATATTATAGCAGAAGATTATGCCGCAAAAAAAAGCGGAACTATTGTTGGAATAAGTTCTGTTGCAGGTGAAAGAGGCAGGCAAAGCAATTATATTTATGGCAGTGCAAAAGCTGGCTTTACCGTATATTTATCAGGATTAAGAAATAGTTTGTTTCATTATAAAGTACATGTGCTAACTGTTTTACCTGGGTTTGTAAACACAAAGATGACGGCTGAATTAAAATTGCCACCTTTGTTAACGGCAACTCCGGAAGAGGTTGCAGATGCAGTTGAAACAGCGATAAGAAAAAAGCAGAACGTAGTGTATGTAAAATGGTTTTGGAAATGGATTATGAAGATCATAAAAAATATTCCCGAAGGTATGTTTAAGAAAAAGAAATTGTGATGACAGCAGATATAAAAACTAATAATGCTGAAATAGCTTTTTTTGATTTTGATGGAACCATCACATCAAAAGATACGCTTGCAGAAATATTGATTTTTATTAAAGGAAAATTCAGTTACTATTTAGGTATTCTTATTTTATCGCCGGTTATTGTTTTATATAAAATTGGTTTGCTTTCAAATCATCGCGCAAAAGAATTGCTGTTAATTTATTTTCTTAAGGGATTTGATGCAAATAAATTCAATGCTTTATGCAGAGAGTTTGCTGAAAAAAAATTGCCCAATCTTTTAAAGAGAGGAGCATTGTACGAAATAAGAAAACATTTGCAGCGTAAAACACCTGTAATCATTATTTCTGCATCTGCAGAGAATTGGATTTTTCCATGGTGTTCTAAATACAATATCGAATGCATTGCAACAAAGCTTGAAGTAAAGAATGGAAAACTTACAGGTAAAATTGAAGGCATTAATTGTTCCGGCCAGGAAAAAGTAAGACTTATACAAACAAGGTATAGGCTTTCTGATTATGAAAAAATTTATGCGTATGGAGATTCAAAAGATGATTTGCCAATGATTGCATTAGCCACTGAAAAAAACTATAAACCTTTTAGAAAATATTCTTATTAGGATCATTGTTTTTTGTTGATACAGTTTGTCCAGATTATTTTTTTATCTACTTCAATATTGCCCGAATTATTACAAATTGCATTTCCCTTTGAATAGCTGTCAACAGTTTTATAAACTCTTATTGCATGATCTGTATTTGCCCCAATCTTATTATCAATTATAAAAAAATTCGTGCTGTCAACAGGGTTTGTTGGGCGAGTATCAACCATAATTCCCGCCATGCCATTTGTTGTATGACCACTTAAATTACCGCTATTATTTATCGTATTGTTTTTAATTAAAATTTTTCCGCTGCCCAAACATAAAATACCTAATGCATAGGTGTGATTGATATTATTATTATAAACTTTTGCCTGCGTGTATCCGCCGAGGCTTATACCATTTCCCTGTACATCACTTAATTCAAAACCGCAATTTGAAATTGTATTATTATATATTTCATTCATAATTCCTGAACCGCATGATAATTGAATGCCTGAACGATTTGTGCTATCAACAATATTATTGTACACTTTTATATTGCCTAAATGCAAAGGTTTTGGATGAATGATTTGTCCGTTACATTGAACATCTCTTGCGCCATTTGGATCTGTTGAACCAAGATACATTCCTTCCTGGTTCATGTTCGTTATCTTATTATCATGAATATAAATATTGCTGATAATAAAGTTTGGAAATTGAAGCGAATCAATGCAACTTCCTTCCTGCTTCACCCAAAATCCATACGTTTTATTGTGAATGAAAATATGCTGCACTTCAATAAATGCTGATCTGCCATGAATATCTACACCAACGCCTTGCGATGCCGCATCTTCTATTTTGAATCCATAACTTTCCTGCGAATTTCCTGAACCGGTAATATTTATATAGCGGCAATTATCTAAAGCCATTCCGTTACTTAACTGCACCTGTCCGCCTTCATTTATTATGGTTACAGGGCAATCAGCAGTTCCATGTAAATCACCTATGGCAAAATATGTGTACGGATTATTTGCAGCTTTTAAAACCAATGTATCGCCGGGATTATAACTTAACGAATTTCCATCTATATAAATACCATTATCGCCGCCTTTATTTAAATAAATTTTTTTGCCTTTGCAGTTTGATTTTTTTAAAGTTGTTTGCAAAAGAGATGAATCAGTTATGGATTCATGAATAGTTGTATCAGCAAAACTTATTGGTTGATATGAATTGTGGTTTGATGATTTGCAGAAACTATTTGCATATAAAACACACAGTAAAAAAATCAATGTATATTTTTTCATGAAGTGAAGTCTTTAAAAAAAATCCTTTTATTTATCAGCTTTTTTTTCATTCTTAATACCTTTGCTTAATCCTGCTTTTTTTATCTGGCTTTTTACTCTTGATGGCAAATCGTAATCATTAATATGCCGGTTTACTGTTGACAAAAATTCTTTACCTTTTATAGATAAGAAATTAAACAGGTAATGATTTTTATTGATGATGGCGAGCCTTCCGTATTCCTGGTAATTTTGTTTTTTAGCGCCATATTTTTTTGTAAGATTGGTCCAGTCTACCTGCGGGTCAACACCAATTTTCTCATATAATTCACCACCGCCAACAGGCTTAGTGTGCTCCATTGTTATGGTATCAAATACTATCAATTTATCTTCAGGATAATCAAGCATTTTCGACCAAACAGAGTCAACGCCCCAACTCGATTTGTTACCAATAAAACTTGGTAAACATTTTTCAAGCGCCATCGAATTAAACAAGGGCGCCATTACTTCAATTTGCCCCACAAACCTGCAAAAACTATCAGGTTGTTGTTTAAACATTGGCCAACTGCAAAAAGAGTTTTGAGATAAAGAAGCTTGGCTTATCCAGCTATCAAATACTGAACTTAATGCAAACATTTTATTTATTTGTTCAGTATCAATTTTAATATCATCATCTAAAAAATAAAAATATTTGTATTGCTTAAGCCAGCTTGGTTGCACTTCTGTAAACAATTTATATAACATGTGATACTTAAAATCTTTTAAATGATAGAAGTAATCAACATCTTTATATAGATCAGGGTCATTTATTTTTTCATGATAAAAAAGCAAGCATACATCAAATTGTTTTTTATCTTTTTGATCAAGCCAAAAATCGTTAAACATATCTGACTTGTTGCCACACGGCG
>JBDUEO010000397.1:0-3574 GCA_040002335.1 Parafilimonas sp.
ATGATTTCACTTCACGCGTCGATAACAATACAGAAAAGAAAATATTAGATAATGTTCAAAGAAATTACCCCGGGTTGACTTTGCTTTCTGTTACACAAAAAATAACTACGGTTGAAAATTATGACCAGATAATTTTATTGATGCAGGGCGAAATTATTGCCGCAGGAAAACATGATGAATTAATACATACCAGCCCTGAGTATGTGCAGTTACTTAATTCGCAAAAAAGTACAAGCAGCTATGAATTACAATCTTAATGCGGCAGAGGATAAGAAGAAAAAAGTGTCAACATATTCGGCGCTTAAAAGTTTGCTGCAACTGATTACACATGAAAAGAAAAACCTTGTTGTTGCTGTACTTATCATTCTGCTTAATTCAAGTTTAAATTTATTTGGTCCGCTGATTATTGGTTATACAATTGATCATTATGTGCAGCATAAACAATATAATGGCGTGCTTGTTTTTTCAGGAATTCTCCTTTCCATGTATTTGGTTGGCTTGTTTACAAGTTATTTTCAAACCAAATTAATGGGAAGCATCAGTCAGCGTATGTTGTTCACGTTGCGCAATACGATATTTAAAAAATTACAGTTCTTGCCGGTTGCTTTTTTTAATGCTAATAAAGCCGGTGATCTTATCTCAAGAGTAAATAATGATACGGATAAGCTGAACACTTTTTTTTCGCAAAGTTTAATGCAGTTTATTGGCAGCATTGCAACCATGGTTGGCTCTGGTATTTTTCTTTTACTGATACATTTTAAGCTTGGCGTAGCGGCATTGGCACCGGCAGTTTTTATTTTATTATTCACAAAATTGTTATCGCCCTGGATAAAGAAAAAAAATGCATTGAACCTTAAAAGTATTGGTGGAATGAGTGGTGAAATTCAGGAAAGCCTTAATAATTTTAAAGTGATCATTGCATTCAATCGCCGTGATTATTTTCGCAAACGTTTTGATGAAGCTAATCAGCATAATTATAAAACAGCAGTTGGCGCAGGTTTGGCGAATAACGTTTTTTTACCGGTATATAGTTTGTTTTCCGGCATTGCGCAACTGATCGTTTTAACCTTTGGTATTTATCTTATTTCAACAGGCGAATTTTCAATCGGATTATTGGTAAGTTACCTGGCTTATGTTACCTACTTCTATAATCCGTTGCGGCAACTTGCAGCGTTATGGACGAGCTTCCAGGTGGCGATGGCAGGCTGGGACAGGATAACAAAAATCCTTTCATTGAATACGGATCTTGTTACCATAAGTAATGGAGTAAAAGCTTCATCCGATGCCGTAATAGAATTTAAGAATGTGTATTTCGGCTATGATGAAAACCAGGAAATACTGCACAATGTTTCATTGAAATTATTAAAAGGAAAAACGTATGCATTTGTTGGCCCGACTGGTGGTGGAAAAACAACAACAGCTTCTTTAATTGCAAGATTATACGATGCCACAACAGGTACAGTTTTATTAGATGGAAAAGACATTCGTTCATATCAACCTGAAGAACGCGCACAAAAAATCGGATTCATTTTACAGGAACCATTTTTATTTACCGGCACTGTAAAGGATAATATTTTATACGGAAATGATGCTTATCAAAATTATTCGGATGAAAAGGTAGAGCAAGTAATAAAAGATGCAAACCTGCAAAGCCTGCTTACCATTTTTGAAAACGGGTTGCAAACAACAATCACATCCGGCGCAGATAACATCAGCCTTGGGCAAAAACAATTAATAGCATTTATGCGCGCTGTGTTGCGTAACCCTGAAGTTTTAATTCTTGATGAAGCCACTGCAAATATTGATACAATGACAGAACAATTGCTTGAAGACATTTTGAATAAACTTCCTGAAACTACTACACGCATTATCATCGCACATCGCTTAAACACCATTGAAAATGCCGATGAAATATTTTTTGTAAATGCAGGCGAAGTAATGCGCGCCGGTTCATTTACAGATGCAATTGACAAACTGCTGCATAATAAAAGGGTGAGTTAAACCAATTGCTGAAATAAATTCATGATTGTTTTTATGTCAAGCATCGTCTCGCCTCAAGCGGACGATGCGTTGAAACTATGCAATGGTTCGTGTCTGCACGAACCATTTTAATTTCATAAATCTTTAATTTTATAAATGGAATATTTTAAAGAAAAGCGTAAGTCTTACATTGAAATTGGAAATGTTTATTTCTGGACTGCAACTATAAACAGTTGGATAAAATTACTTGAACCTGATGCGTTAAAAGAAATTATCATTAACTCTTTATACTATTTGTCCGAAAAGAAAAAGATAGAAGTGTATGCATTTGTCATTATGCCTAATCACATACATCTTATTTGGAAGACGCTTGATAAGAATGGAAAAGAAACAGCGCAAGGTTCATTTTTAAAATTTACGGCACACGAATTCAAAAAATATTTAATTGCAAATAATCCTGATTTATTACAGTCATTTTCAGTAATGGCGCATAACAAAAAGTTTGAGTTTTGGCAACGTGATTCGCTTGCCTTTCAATTGTTCAAAAGAGAAACTGCATTACAAAAGTTGGATTATATTCATAACAATCCTTTGGCTGAACGATGGCAGCTTTGTATTGATCCTATAAATTATTACTACTCTTCTGCAAAGTTTTATGAGAAAGGTATTGATGACTTTGGATTTTTAAAACATATCATGGATGAGTTTTGAGGATTTCGTTTTCGGTTCGTGCGGACACAAACCGAGGCGATGGTTGCTGGAATATTTCGTTCTAACTCATCAATTAAACCGGAAGATATATAAACGCTTAAATTATAAGTAAGGATTGCATCAATAATGCGATAGAGTTTTTGATGGCGTGTATAATTAATAAATACACTTGTATCTATAACTAAGTGCTAAGGCTTTTGAATGTTCATATTTTAGTTTACGCTGCAGGCTTACATAATCATCTGCTTCCTCATCTGTCATAGAGCTTTCTTTTTTTGAACCTTTAACTGAATCAAGATTTTTTACTTTCTCTAAAATTTCTTCTTTGCGTAATTGAATCAATAGTTTCTTTTTTTCTTCACTATCCATTTTTTTTACCTCCTTTACTATCTGGTTTAGCAGCGTATCTTTTTCGTTGATCAATTCTAATTGCATACACGCAAATTTTAATTCTATAAAGTTATAAATTTAATCTGCTTGTTTGGTTTTGCCAGACTTATATTCTTCGACAGCTTCTTTTGCAAGTGTTGTCAGTTTATCCTGGGTCTTATGCAGCGTGTTATCCCATTCAAGCTCATCATTTATCATCTTAGCGATTGATTTTTGTTCATCGCTTTCAAGTTGTTCTACTTTTTCAAGCACCTCTTTTAATTCTGCTATCATAAGTTTTTTTTCGTATGCCGAAGTTAGAATTTTTTATCAGCTTTTTGATTTCACCATTTGTGAATGTTATAAAGTTAACGTCTCCCATTTGCATGTATCAAATTGCTGCATTAAATCATTGTGTGAAATAAAATTTCCTTTTTCATATTCTGCTTCAGATTCCATTACAAGGTTTTTATCTTCTTCTGTTAATTCATCCCACCAATCTTTTATTTCTTTT
>JBDUEO010000398.1:0-3572 GCA_040002335.1 Parafilimonas sp.
CAAACTTTAAAGTTGTAATTAGTTTATTGTTGGCAACAACATTTACATAATAAACACCGCTGCTTACATTTTGTATATTGAATTGATACAATGAAAGATTGCTTACTTGTTTTGTTGCAACAACATTGCCTTTATTATTTATTATTGATAACCCGTAATTTGTTTTTGCATCAAGATTATTAATTGTAACAATATTGTTTGCAGGATTTGGATAAAGATTGATGTTCTTGTTTAATGTTACAGTATTTGCATTGTTGTGTGTTGATATATAATGTTTGATTTTGTTGATGATGATTTGTTTTTGCGTCAGGTCACTATTGTAGCGGGCAATGTCAACCCTATTGTATTCTGGAGCGGGTACCTGGCTATATCCTGCTAAAATGATTTTTCCGTCTTTTTGAATGTTGACAGAATTTCCAATATCATCACCATAAAAAAATGTTGTATCAATTCCATTATCACCAAAGGAAGAATCTACACTTCCATCTGTCATATATCTTATAACTGTAAAAGTTCCGATTTCATTAACTGAGTGGAATCCACCTGCTATAATTTTGCCATCTTCCTGTACGGCTACTGTATTACAATAAGCATCTCCTTTACTGTATTGGGTGTAAGTATAACCATCATCACTAAAGCTGTAGTCTGTCTTTCCATCCTCTGTAAAACGCCCCACCGTTATTGCACGTCCTTTACTTAAAATGTTTGAGCCGCCCGTAATAATTCTGCCTTCTTTATCAAGAGCTATATCATTAAAACTGGGATTATCGCTGTTCTCAAAGAACATTTTTCCCAATCCATTTTCACCAAATGAACTATCCGGTGTGCCATCAATATTATAGCGGAATACTATTTCATACCCTGGACCAAAACCACCTGTAACAATTTTACCATTGCTGGTTATTACCACACTGTTTAATTTACCACCTATGTCCGGCGAAATGTTTATAATACCGGTGTCTCCGAAACTTCTGTCAAATTTTCCATCCGGAGTATAACAGGCAATAAATGAATTTTCAAAACTATAAAAGTCTTTATAAGAATCACCAACCACAACTATTCTTCCATCAGGCAATAAAGCTGCATCCATTGCATAGTCAACCTGCCAGATGGAGATTTGTGAAATTGCCAAGCCCCCTATACCAAAGCTTTTATCTGCGCTGCCATCAGCATTAAAACGCATTAAAGAAACAGAACCAAAAACTCCATTCTGCTCTGCAAAATTTCCCAGTGCAACAATTTTTCCATCAGGCTGTAAAGCTATAGCCTTAATAGTAGGTATATAAATACCTGTATCACCTAAAATATAAATTCCCCTGCCGCTGTCTGCAAAACTTGCATCCAAAGTCCCATCAGTATTGTACCTGGCTAATAAACTTCCGCCTGTTAAAACATTGTTTTTATAATAGGTGCCGGAACCGCCTATTACAATTTTTCCATCTGGTTGTATCAGGCTTGCATAAGCGGCGCCGGTGTAATTTTGGCTTATAACCTTACCAGCGTTGCCGAAACTTTTGTCTAATGTTCCCGGCTGTGCAGTTAAACAAATATGTATCAAACAAAAAATAAAAGAGAATAGAATTGTTTTCATAACAGGTAATTTGATGTTGAAAGATAAGTAATTTGAACAAACCTGTCAGGTGCATGTATGTTCTTAAGTAGACAAGTTATTGCCGTGCACCTGACAGGTTACTGCTTATACAGGTTTTAAAAACCTGGCAGGTCTGAAACTTATTGCTTCACGAATTTTAAAGTTGTAATTAGTTTATTGTTTGCAACAACATTTACATAATAAACACCACTGCTTACATTTTGTAGGTTGAATTGATAAAACGAAAGATTGCTTACTTGTTTTGTTGCAACAACATTGCCTTTATTATTTATTATTGATAACCCGTAATTTGTTTTTGCATCAAGATTATTAATTGTAACAATATTGTTTGCAGGATTTGGATAAAGATTAATGCTATTATTTAATGTTGTTGCATCTGCATTATTATGCGTTGATATATAATGTTTTATTTTGTTGATGATGATTTGACGTTTGGTTGAATCTCCATTGTATCTTACTAATTCAACTGAATACCTGTAATTACTACCATAATAAATAAGACTATAACCTGCCATTACAATTTTTCCGTCTCTTTGTAAGTTAACAGAGTAAGCTAAATCAGATCCTAATATAAAAGTATTCTGAATTCCGTTTACACCAAATGCAGAATCAAGAGAACCCTCAGCATTATATCTTACAACCATAAAACTTACTGTATCACTTACTGAATGATATCCTCCAATTATTATTTTACCATTCCGTTGAATAGCTACTGAAGTACCGTATGAGTTTCCAATGCTTTTTTGAATATAAGTATACCCGTTGGTTCCAAAGCTGCTGTCGGGTTTTCCGTTTTGTGCAAACCGACTTACAGAAATAGCTATTGTGCCTGAGTTTAATTCAATCCATCCTGCTGTTATAATTGTTCCATCGGTATTAATTGTTATATCGTTTATAGTGCCATCTGCTATATTTTTAGCAAAATACATTTTAGCTAATCCATTAATACCAAAAGAAGAATCAATTATGCCATTATCATCATACCGTAACAAAATGTTTTTAAAGTAAGTATCATCAATTCCACCAATAATGATTTTATTGCCGGTAGTTACAGCAATTGCATTTATTCTTAGGTTAAAACCCAAGTCAATAATAGTTACTCCGCTATCTCCAAAATTTTTATCTAAACTTCCATCAATATTATAACAAGAAAGAAAGCACTTTTCGTTTTCGTTTGGCGCGTTGTAAGCATATCCAGTAACTACAATTTTCCCATTAGATAACACTGCCAAATCTTTTGGAAAATCCAGGCCGGTAAAGTTTGATAACGTCATTCCATTAATACCAAAGCTTTTATCAGCACTTCCATCAGTACTAAAGCGCATTAAAGCAAAACCAAACTCACCATTCAGCTGTGCAAATGCTCCTAATGCTAATATTTTTCCATCCTTCTGTAAAACCATTGCATGAATAACAGGTATATAAGCACTGGTATCACCTAAAATATATACACCTCTGCCGCTGTCTGCAAAGCTATAATCAAGGCTTCCATCAATGTTGTACCTTGCTAGTAATGATCCACCTAACAGATTGTTTCCTTTATAATAAGAACCGGAACCTCCCACAACAATTTTCCCATCAGGTTGTATCAAGCTTGTAAAACATTCGCCGGTGTATGTCTTGCTTATTACTTTTCCGTCCTTATTAAAACTGCTATCCAGCGTTCCCGGTTGTGCAGTTAAACAAACACTAATTGAAAGGAAAATAAAAGAGCATAGAATTGTTTTCATATACAGAAGTTTAGTACGAAAGATAAATAAAGAATAATTATGTATAAATTTTAATTCCTCTTTTTTTAATGTATGCATGCCACAAAATCATTGATGCAACAGTTCTGTAAGGCCGCCAGCTTTCAGCAATGGCAAGCATGTCTTCTTTTGTTGCTTTAGCATGTAATTGCTTTACTTCTTTTAAACTATTTACCAGCGCAATATCACCCAAAGGAAAAAGATCGGTGCGT
>JBDUEO010000399.1:0-3563 GCA_040002335.1 Parafilimonas sp.
CTTCCATGGTTAATTTATCAAGATTAATAGGGCCCGCAATTGCCGGATTGATACTTGAGAAATTTGGTAATGTATTTTGTTTCGGATTGAATGCCATCAGTTTTGTAGCAGTAATTGCTTCCGTCTTAATGATACGTTTACCACCAGCAGAAAAGCAGCATCATGAAAAAAATATGTTTCAGGATATAAAAGAAGGATGGGCATATCTTAAACAGGAAAAACAGTTAAGGTTTGTGGTAATGATGCTTGGTTTAATCAGCCTTTTTGTTTTGCCGTACACCACTTTAATTCCGGTGTATGCAAAAGATATTTTTAAAGGCACTGCATCAACATTTGGTATTATTGATAGTATGATTGGCTTAGGCGCGTTTGGCGGCGCTATATTTCTTGCCTCTTTAAAACCTGGAAGGAACCTGAGAAAAATTCTGGGTATAAATACACTGGTTTTTGGTGTTGGATTACTGTTGTTTTCGCACATGCATAATTATCCGCTGGCGCTTTTATGCGCAATGCTTGCGGGCTTTGGAATGATGTCTCAAATAACTATTACTAATACGTTGATACAAACAACGGTTGATCCAAATATGCGTGGCCGAATGATTAGTATTTATGCAATGGCTTTCTTTGGAATGCAACCTTTAGGCGGGTTACTTATTGGTACTATTTCACAACACATCGGTGTGCCTGATACGGTTTTGATACAAGGATTCATTGCCTTATTAATTGGCGGGTTGCATCTGCGGTTTTTGAAACGAAATAAAATTAAAACGATACAAATGAATTTGCAGCACAACGCAAAAACTGTTGAAGCAGCCTCTTAAAAAACTCAATTTAAAGGCACACCAAACCACGTAAGTTTCTTTTCGTAAAACATAGATTTTCTCTTGGATTTGCTTTTGCTAAAATATTCATGCAACCATTCCTGCTGCTCCTTTGTATGATTAGAAATATCTTTTATTGCTGCAAAAAGTTGAGTAATTAATAATGCTAAAGCAGAATCAGAATTTCCTATCTGATCAAGCTTTGTTTTTGCGGCCATAAGTTCTGCATTCACGGTATCAATCATATTCTGAATAATGGCATCTGGTTTCTCGGGAGAAAATTGATGGTTTCGATAATTAACAAAAGCATTAAGGTCATTTATAGCTCCATTATATTTTACAACGTCAACATTATATAAGGTTGCAAGTTTATTGCGTCTTTCATTCTCTGCCTGAATTTTGTCATTCTCTAATTCTAATTTAATATGTTGTAACCTGTCGAAAATCATTGAATTTTTTACACCATTTTTTTCTATTCGATAAGTTGTTGAAGTTAGTTGTTCAACATGATCTTCTGCTTCATAAGCATTTAGCGAATCAACAAAATTATAAAATGGTTTTGCTATGTTTTGCGCGGTTTTGCTTTCATAAAATTCCTGGTTGCTTATGGGATAATTTAAAAATTGCCACAGGTAATCAAATGGCATGTGTGTTTTTATAAGCAAAGAAGGCAACGCTTCAAAATAAGCATTATTGATTTTTTTATAAAACCTTCCGTTATTAATAAAACCTGAACCCCATGTCGGATCAAACATAACCCATGAATTATCTACAAAAGCTGCGCACCACGCATGTGGAATATAATCTGTAAAACCCTCTTGTTTTGTGTAGCCTTCAATCACATAAGATTTAATACCGCACTTCAAGCAAATATTATTAAACAAAGCAGCGTAATTTTCGCAAATACCCTTTCGCGTCGCCAGCGCTTTATTTATTTTATCATTTTGTGTTTCATAAAAATTAATAGCAAACATGTTGTCTATATCATATTGAATATTGGAAGCAACCCATATAAAAATCGCTCTCACTTTTTCTTTATCAGTTGTAAAATTTGCTTGTATATAATTTGAAATATTTTTTGTTGTTGATGTTAACGAGTCCGGGATTTGCAAAGCTTTTTTATCTGTTACAGCAAAATCTTTAACTGTATTTCGTTGCGCTGAAATATTTTGAATAATTAAAATTAATAGCAGTATAAGTTTTGTTTTCATGGAAGATCAGTGTTGAAAAAAATGTGTGATAATTTTAATGAATTATAGTTATTTTTTTTGATTCCATTTCCAGGCAAGCATTTTTATAAAATAACCGCCTACAACACTTCTTGCCTGGAACCCAACCAGTGCACCATTTGTTGTTTCATGCCAATCACTTAACGGAACGCGTGTTGGTGTTTCGGTTGCATATTTATACACCGGATCAATCAATGCTTCAAAATTATTTTGATTAGATGCAAGTGTTGATGTCCATAATATCCAATCGCTTTTTGTATATGTTTTTCTGCTGTCTAAAGGCAGCCCGAATTTATTTTGATGCGCGAGATAAAAATTTATTTCTTTATCGTAAACACTTTGCGGAAATAAGTGTAAACCAAGCAGTTTATCCCACACTAAATTGTATTTCTGGCTCCATGTATTTTTTGCACCAAAAGCGAGATCGTAATGATCACCATCTTCAGCTAATTGCATCCATTGTTGCGCGTAAGTATGCGCAATAGAATCGTAATGTTTTGCCGTTGCTTTATCACCCAGCATATTTGCCATCATGCTATATGCAGCAATGCCAGCAATTGCTTTTACTGAAAGATTTGCGTTGCGTGCAAGATGCCCGGCAAAATCATCTGTGCATAATTGATTCGCCGGATCTAATCCATCTTTCACTAAAAAATTAACCCAACGGCTTAATGTTTCCCAGTGTTGTTTTGCGTAGTTCGCGTTGCCTTCATCTTTTGCAATTGCAGCAGTAGAAATAATCATATTGCCCGCTTCTTCAACAGGCATATCTTCTCCATAAGTTTGCCCGTTTGCAATTGGATAAGTACCTACATCATGCGCGGGAAAAGGCTTTGTCCATTTGCCACTTTCGCTGTAATCATAAATTCCGTTCAGCATTCCTTTTAATAAATCCGGATTATACACAAGCGACAAAGGAGCAGAAGGATAAGTTACATCAACCGTCCAGATAGAACCATTACTGAAATTTTCTTTTTGCGGAAATAATATCTCATCATTTTTGCCGCGCACCAATTTATGTGCAGCCAGGGACTGGCGATAAGCCATCACGCAAAGTTTTGCATATGTTTCGCCACCAGCTTTGGTTGCATCATCATATAATTTCTGATCGAATGCATCACAGGTTGATAAAATACCTGGATATTGTTGTTGAGAAGTTTCAAGTAAATCATCCATTGTTTTAAAATTCTTTTTCCACCACGCCTGCATGTTTTGATTGAAATATTGAATGGAATAAATATCATCATAACCTAACATTATTGTTCCGCGGTTTGTGTTATCATTCCCGGTAAATAAAGAAATGTTTGCCGCTAACAAAAGATTTTTATCCTGCACAGTTGTATCTGAATATGGAGAAGTTAGCACACCACTTTGCAAAAAATCTTTTATAATATTTTGCGAAAAAGTAAGCTTCACATCATATTGTTTTTGCTGTGGCGCGGCCAGGTAAGCATAGCCCCAATCAATGCGCAAATCATCGCCTTTCTTTTGCAAAACAGGTTGCGCATCTGTT
>JBDUEO010000400.1:0-3550 GCA_040002335.1 Parafilimonas sp.
CAGTATATCTTTTATACGCTGTTGTAATAACAATGCCTTGCTGATCAAGCACACTTCCGGAAACATAATAATTATATTTATCAGAACCGCCGGAGTAAGATAAAGAATAATGCTGCATTGGCGCTGTGCGAAACAATGCACCAAGCCAATCTGTTCCAACACCTAACGTATCTGGATTTGCGAATGCAGGATTTACTGTTTGATTTCCGTTGGTAAGTAATTCATTATTCAGTGATGCAAATTGTTCAGCGTTCAGCATCTTTACAACACTCGTTGCTTTTTGCCATGCAGTATAAAAATTAAAAGATAGATGACCTTTACCATTAACACCTTTCTTAGTTGTAATAAGCACAACACCGTTTGCACCGCGCGAACCATAAATAGCGGCTGCAGATGCATCTTTCAAAATATCGATAGAAGCAATATCATCAGGATTTAAATTATTTAGTGGCGCATCTGTTGGCACACCATCAATTACAATCAGCGGATCAGCATTATTTATTGTTCCTGTACCGCGAATTCTAAATGTAACATTGCTGCCCGGCGCACCGGAAGCAATTACCTGCACACCAGCAGCTTTACCTTCAATTGCTTCGCCGGCATTTGCAATAGGAATGGAATTAAAATCTTTTGTATTAACAGAGGCAACAGAACCGGTTACATCTTTCTTTCTTTGCGTACCATAACCAACAACAACCACTTCGCTAAGATTCGCTATCGAAGTATTCATTGTAACATTAAAATCTGTTTGATTGTTAACATCAATTTCTTTATCAATATATCCTACAGAAGAAAAAATCAATACAGCATTCGCGGGAACGCTTAATGTAAAACTTCCGTCACTTGTTGTTGCGGTTGAATTGTGTGTGCCTTTTTCCGTTACGGTTACTGAAGGAATTCCCCTGCCTGTACTGTCTGTAACTGCACCTGAAATTTTTTTGTTTTGTGCAAACAATATTAAAGGCGCAAACATCAATAACACTAATACAGCATGTTTTAAAAAACAATTTTCTCTTGCCAGCATAATGCAATCGTTTTAGATTGTTTGTATTAAATAAGAAGCCAATTTTTGCAGTCGTAAAATATCAGTTACAAAAAAACACTTTGCGTTTTCAATTCTGTTATCATAGCGTTTCAATTTGTTTTCAAATTGTACCAAATTTTATAAGAAGATTTTTGTTGAAAGTGCTTTGATTATTTTTGAAACATAATAGCACAATAATAAAATTGATTAAAAGACTGCTTTACATATTAATATGCTGCCTGGTTAATTGCGTGTTACTTGCACAACCCTATTATTTCCGCAATTACCAGGTGAATGATGGCATATCAAGCAACACAATTACCTGCATTACACAAGATGCAAAAGGTTTTATGTGGTTTGGAACGCGTAACGGTTTAAACAGGTTTGACGGTACCAGTTTTAAAATTTTTCGCAATGATGTAAACGATGCAAAAAGTATTGGCAGCAACTCCATTTTAAGCTTGTATGAAGATAAACATCAAACACTTTGGATAGGCACGTATAAAGGTTTATATGTGTATGATGCTGTGCACGAAAAATTTTCATTATTTAATAAATTACTGCAGGGTGAAGTACGAAATATAAGCGGCGACAACATAAATAATTTATGGCTGATTGCTGATAACATTTTATACAGGCTTAATGAAACAACACATTCTTTAACCGCATACAATAATCATAATATATCATCTGTTGCGTTATGCGTTTCCGCAAATGGAATTGTATGGAGTGCATCTGCAACCAGTGTAGTAAAAAAGTATAGTATCGAAAAAAATTCTTTTACTGAATACGACATTAATAAATTATATAAAAACAATGATCCCGTTTTTATACAAACCATGTATCCTGTATCAGATACAACTATTTTAATTGCTACTTTAAAGCAGGTACTTTTATTCAATACAAAAACATTAATGCTTACTAATGTTTTTGCAAATGCATCCTGGCAAAATAATATCCAGGTGCACAAAATAATACAACAATCACCTGCTATTTTTTGGTTTGGAACGGAGAACGGTTTATATATACTTGACCTTAAAACAAATAACAGTCAGCATATACAAAAACAATATGCAGATCCTTATTCCATCAACGATAATGTTATTACAGACTTTTGTAAAGACAAAGAAGGCAACACATGGGCAGGCACTTTTTTCGGTGGTGTAAATTATTATTCAAAGCAATTAAGCCAGTTTCAAAAATATTTTCCGCTACCGGGCACAAACAGTTTAAGTGGCAATCTTGTGCATGAAATATGCAGGGACAAAAATAATAATTTGTGGATTGGAACCGAAGATGCGGGCTTAAATAAGCTCGATATAAAAACAGGAGTATTCAAAAATTTTCTGCCAGGTAATTTAAAAACTGACATAGCTTATCAGAACATACACGGTCTGCTTGCTGATGGAAATGAATTATGGATTGGCACATATGAACACGGGCTTGATGTAATGGATTTGCAAACAGAAAAAGTTATACGGCATTATGAAAAAAGTAATAAACCAAATTCGTTAAGCAGCAATTTTATCGTTACTATTTATAAAACAAATGAAGGTGATATTTTAATTGGCGCCTGGAATGGATTGTATAAATATAACAGGCAACAAAATAATTTTATTTTAATGCCTTTCTTTAATCGCCAGGCGCAGGCAATACACGAGGATGAAAGCGGAACATTATGGGTTTGCAGTTATGGCAATGGTGTTTACTATTACAATGAAGGAACTGGCGTAAAAGGTAATTTTAAATATGATTCTCTTAATCAAAATTCATTAACCAATAATTATGTAAATAATTTATTTGAAGACAGTAAACACAATATGTGGTTTTGTACTGAAAGTGGATTGTGTTATTATGATGCTGCTTCAAAAAAAATTATACGTTATTCAGATGAACCCTTGCTGCGCGATAACCAGATTTTTAAAATGCTGGAAGATAATAGCCAAACACTTTGGGTTTCTACTTCAAAAGGTTTGATAAGTTTAAATCTGCAACAACATCAAACAAAAATATACAATACCAGTAATGGTTTATTAAGCGCACAGTTTAATTATAATTCAGGATTTAAAAACAGTGATGGCACTTTGTTTTTTGGAACCGTTAAAGGCCTGATTAGTTTTAATCCTGCCTCACTTGTTGAAAATAATTTCGTGCCGCCTGTTTATATTACCGGTATTGAAATAAACAATACGGAATTAAAAATTGACAGCATAAATTCTGCTTTAAAACAATCTGTTCAATACACAAAAACAATAACACTTAATTACGATAGCTCAAACATAAATATAGCAGTGGCAGCATTAAGTTATACAATGCCGGCATTGAATGAATACATGTATAAAATGGATGGACTTGATAAAGACTGGACAAAAATAGAAAGCAACAGAAAAATTTATTATACAAAACTGCCGCACGGTAATTATACGTTTAAAATAAAAGGCAGCAATGGAGATAAGGTCTGGAACAATAAATTCACGGAACTGAATATTATAATTCTGCCGCCGTGGTGGGCAAGTACTTTGGCTT
>JBDUEO010000401.1:0-3545 GCA_040002335.1 Parafilimonas sp.
AATTGCATTTTGATTGTTGTTAACTGAATCTACCGGGCTTTGTTTTGCAATTGAAATCTTACTATTTTTTTCTTTTGAATTGATGTTTGCAATTACAGCTAAAGAATCAGTTTTTGATTTTGTGTTCTTACTAATTGAATCAATCAAAATTTTCTTGCCAGGTTTTTCATCTTTTATTTTTTGCTTACTGCTATTCGATGCAATAATACCCGGCGCTTCATTTTGATCAAACATTTTTTGTATGTCTACCTTTGCCACATTATCATAAGTATCCATACTTCGTGAGAAAACAGTTTCAGCATCGCAACTATCACCACAACCTGTTGTTATTATTGTAAAAACGAGGTTACCATCGCTTAATAAAAATGAACCACTTTCATCACATTGCGTACAGTTGCTCCAGAAACTTCGTGAACGCGGATCAAGCAAGTAAAGCTCATCGCTTTTATTAATGCTTATAAACTTGCCGTTAATATTTCCGTTAAAAGTTCTCACAAGCCTTGCAATAGTATCTTTTGGATACATATAAATAAAGCGTCCGCTAAACTGATTTTTGTACAGCGAATCAATTTCTATACGCACCAAAACTTTTGCACCAATATGTGCATGTGAAAAGCTTTTTGCTCCATACCAACTGCCCTTGAACCACTCATCGTTTTGTGCTTTAGCCAAAACAAAACAGTTAGAAAACAGCAACACCGCAAGCAAATATTTTACCTGCTTTTTAAAATGAAATTTAATTTTCATTAATTCAAATCTAAACAACTTTGCCCTTGATTATAATTAAGAATTTGCCTATATTTTTTAACCGGCATCCAACTAAATAACTATGATAATTCCATGGCAGTTTTTATAATACCAATTAACCTCAACAAATCAGAAAAAAAGTCGTTACTTAGTAAGCAATATCCAATATACAAAAATGAAATCCGAAAAATTAAGGCTAACAGCAATGAGGCGTTACTTAAATCAATTTCCCGAAGCCTCCGGAAAATTACAGGACATAGTAGCTCTTGCCGCACAAATAACAGGTGTTCCGGTTGCATTTATTACGTTACTTGATAAAGACATACAATGGATAAATGTACACTATGGTTATGATGTAAAACAGATGCCGCGAGCTACATCTTTCTGCACACACACCATTCAACAGGAAGAAGTAATGGTGGTGGAAGATGCAATGCTTGATGAAAGATTTACCACGAACCCGTTAGTGATTAATCCACCTTCTGTAAAATATTATGCGGGTACTGCTTTAAAAAGTGCAGAAGGCCAAAACGTAGGAACGTTATGTGTAATGGATGTGCAATCGCATTATCTTACAAACGATCAATTGAAAAGTTTGAAAGCACTGTCAAGACAGGTAACGAGCATTTTGGAACTTAGTGTTTCAATCAGCTATCTTAAAAAAAGCCTGGAAGAAATTAATGAACGCAACGATGCTTTAAAAAAAATCGCGCATGTACAATCGCATGAAATACGCGGTCCGCTAAGTACGGTAATGTCTGTAATGAATTTAATAGCTGATGAAGGTTATCCTAATAATAAACAATACATGCAAATGCTGGAAACTTCAATAAAAAACCTGGATGAAAAGATATGTTCAATTGTACAGATAAGTAATACTACAGCGGTATTATAATATACATTACTGCAATGCTATTGCAGCAATGTAGCCGCCCGTCCATGCATTTTGAAAATTAAAACCACCGGTGACAGCGTCAATATTTAATACCTCGCCGGCAAAATAAACATTAGGCAAAAGTTTACTGCGCATCGTTTTAAAATCAATCTCTTTTAAATCAATACCACCTGCTGTAACAAATTCATCTTTATAAGTGCTTTTACCTTGTATAGTAAAATGGCTTTCACAAAGCTGTTGCGCCAGTTGATGCAATTGCGTTTTAGAAACATCTGCCCATCTTGTTTGAGTATTAATTGATGCTGCGTGCACAAGGCTTTGCCATAAGCGATTGGGAAGATTGAACGGAGATTTTATTGCTATATTTTTTTGCGAAAGTTGTGCTTTAAGCAATTTTAATTTTTCTATTGTTGATTCAATGTCATCAACATGCAGCCAGTTAACGATAATAGTAAATGCATAATTTTTTTCATGAAGAATACGCGCACCATACGCCGAAAGTTTTAAAATAGCAGGACCGCTCATGCCCCAATGTGTAATTAATAAAGGGCCGGATGAGCGAAGTTTTGTTTCTTTAATACTAACTGAAACTAACGCAGAAACACCAGCCAAATTTATGATGCGTTCATCTTTACAGTTAAATGTAAACAGAGAAGGTACCGGCGATATAATTGTATGTCCAAGCTGTTGTATTAACTTCCACATTGCCGGGCTGCTGCCTGATGCAATACAAAGTTTTTTTGTTATAAACTCATTTGAAGTTGTTGTTAATTGCCATCCATTATTTTGCTGAACAGACAACACATTTTCGCTGGTAAAAAGTTTAATTTTTAATGATTGTTGCAGCTTCAAAAAACAATCAATAATTGCCTGCGAAGTATTTGCCTGCGGAAACATGCGGCCGTCTGCTTCCTGCTTAATTAATATCCCACGTTGCTGAAACCAACTTACGGTATCTGCCGCTGCAAACGTGTGAAAAGGGCCGCGTAATTCTTTATTTCCACGCGGATAAAAACCAGTAAGTTCGTTTGCGTCAAAACAGGCATGCGTTACATTGCAACGTCCGCCACCTGAAATGCGCACCTTAGAAAGCACTTCTTTGCCACGTTCCAAAATAGCTATACGCAGCAACGGATTTTTTTCTGCAATATTGATGGCAGTAAAAAAACCTGCAGCGCCGCCGCCAATAATAATTACATCAAAACTATATTGCATACATAGCAAAGATTTATTGAATGATCTTTTTTTTGTAAACTCATTTATTCAAACCATCTAATAAATCCTGTATTTCATCAATCATTACAGGTTGCTTTTTATTATCAATATCAATTATTACAACATAACCGGTGTTGCTGCCGATTTGGTTAAGCGCATTAATAATTTGCTGTTGATTACTGCTGATGCGATAACCTGAACTATCCCATGCTTCATAGCTGCACAAACATCCCAAAGATGGTGTTTGCGGATAATAAGTTTCTGCTTTATAAAATTCAGGATCAATGGTAGTGCCATGCATTATAACAGCGCTTCTTCCCATTTCACCGGCATAAAAACTTTCATAAATACCATTATAATTTTTCCATGAAGCAGGTAATAATGAAGCATATAAATCTTTGTTCCATAATGAATCTATAAGTGTGCTGTCAGTAAAAAACGCATCCGGTGTTGTTTCATACGGTAATTGCAGTTGAAGATTTCGTGTAGGTCCGATATACAATAATCTTGACACATCAAAACCGCTAAAACGCAATATGCCTTGCGGCGTGTTGCCATTCGTAATATAAAAAGGAAAAGCCGTTATAGCTTTTGCTAACTGCGATGTATGAAAATAATTTCCGGAAGAATCTTTTACAAATGTGCCATCAGGTTTGCGGATGATAACAAGACCTGCATAATCGCGGTT
>JBDUEO010000402.1:0-3534 GCA_040002335.1 Parafilimonas sp.
GCATCTGTTAATAAAACGCCGGGCGTATTAAAATATCCTGTTGAGTTCGCAACATTATAATCCATGTATGCGGTAAGCACTGTTTGCTTTGTATTATTACTCCATGCAATATTGTTTTGAATAATGGTTTTTAAACCAGCATAACCTTCATTCGGCGCCCACACTTCCGTATAAGTAAAATCAACCGGCGATGTTGCAATATTATTTTGTTGTCCAAATTGATTCACTGCATTCATCACCAAACGCTTTGTTGGCGCTGCCGTTTTCATAGCATATAAAAAAGATCCAAAACCTGCAGGTACATTAATCAGGTTTCCGTTGTAATCATAATGTGTTCCGAGATCACCAACCTGGTCAACATGAAAACCATCAAAAGCATATACATCATACATATCCTGCGTTTTTGCAGCAAGATATTGTTGCCATGAAGTATTGCCGGGATTCGTTAAATAAATATTGCTTTTAAATGGCGCACTTAAATTCAAAGCAACTTTTTCATTATGACTTTGATCTTTGTACATGTACCATTCGTTTGAAACGCCATCTGCTGCTGCATCGTTCAACGCACCATAGCATAAGTTATAAGACATCGCTTTCATATTATGATTATGTGCTGATGAAATATAATAATCTACCGTTGATTTATAATTTGTTCGGCTTGCAATATCAAGCCAGTTAGGTGCAGGATTTGAAACCGTACCGGCAAGTGGTTGCTGATGATCATAATCCCAATCATAAAATTGCAAACCATTTATATGCAAACGACTTAAATTATTTATTACAGAATCCATATAATTATTTGATAACTGTCCATACGCAGAAAGAAATCCATAGCGCGGAAATTTTATCCAGTCAGATGAAACATCAACCGCTGTTGCGCCATAAATTTTTTCTTTTCCATCTTCAATATTATACACATCAATCATATAACCAGTATAATCTGTTGAAGGGGCCGTCCACTTAAATATTGTACCGCTGACATTTGTTTCAGCAATAATTTTATCTAATTGCCTGTATCTTATTTTAGCTGATGAAGGCAGGTTTTTATCAATGGAAAAATTAATTATATCGCCTGGTTTATATACGGCTTTATCTGTAATAATATTAATTGATGTATCTGCTGCCGGCGGATTATTTGTATTTCCGTTTCCACCAGGTATAATATTTTTCTTACAACCTAAAAAAATAAAACAGGATAAAAAATAACTTAGAATATTTATCATCTTTATTTTCTTCATTACTGCTTAACAATTGAAATAGTTTCGTAGAGTTGATTGATTGTTACTTTATAATTTCCTGCTTCTGTTATCTTCCATTTATAATCATCTTTATCTGCCTGGTTAGCAGCCTGCGCAACGAAAAGCGCATTTGTATCTGTTATAGGCGGATTATTCATATCTGGTCTGAAGTAAGGTCCCGCAAAACCATTTGCAATGGCAACCGGAATTTTAAACTCACCAACGGTAAGCGGACCTGTATATGTAAATACATTTGGATCTGACGTTGCTTTCATTGGCGTTGGATTATTATCATCCCATCCGTTTGGCGTTGCATCACCCAACATCCATAAAGCAGTGTACGGCGTGAACGGCTCGATATGAATTGAGTTAGATTGAATATTCAATGAAATTTTATAAGCACCTGCTGTTGTTATTTGCCACTTATCATCCGGCGGATTTGTATTACCAAAAACTAAAATTGCATTTGTATCTGTAATAGGCTGATGATTGGTTAGCGGACGATAAAAATCTCCGCCCCAATTACCGGTTGTCGTTGGCATTTTAAATTCACCTGCATTTAAATTTTCGTTGTAATGAAAAATATATGGATTGAACGGATCTATTTTCATTTGGTTGGGATCGTTTATGTTCCATCCGTTTGGCGTTGCATCGCCAACAATCCAAAGCTGTGAATATAATGGTGCCTGTGCCTGTGATATGCTTATAGTTAATGTTATCAGGTTTACATCAATCGTATAAACCTGCGGTAAGAGAACATCAAATTTATCATCAGCTTGTGCATCTTCTGTGCGATAAAAAAGATGTGATGTATCTGCGCCTTTATTATAAGATGGAAGAAACGAACCGCGTATTGTTATGAACTTAAATTCACCCGGCGTTAATGTGCCAGTATAATGAAATTCGCCGGGAATAGTTGCATCAGGCGTTAAAGAATCTGCTGCACTTGCATCCCAACCTGTTGCTGTTGCGCTGCCAATAATGTATAATGATTTTGATACAGGCAGATACGGTGTAACAGAAATATTTATTGCATCAGATGTATCGCCCTTCATTGTTCCATCACCAATAATTGTATACACTCTTGCCTGCAAATTAAAAGTTGTATCAGCAGTTGCATTCCAGTATGTGGAAAGCAAAGTGTTTAAAGCTGCTGTTGTATAAGCAATAGAATAAGTTGCTTTGCCAATATTGTTAGTTAACGGCGAAGAAAAATTATTACCTTCTTTATCTAATTGCAAAACGTAAGTAATAGATGCGCCGCTTTTATAATTAGAACCGGTTGTCCAGTTAAGCGTTAATGCGGTTGTGGTGGCAGTTGCTTCATTTAAAACAATTACAGAATCAGATGCTGTTACAGCTAAAGCACCATTAATATCTTTCGGAGAAAAATCTTCTGTTTTTTTGCAGGCTGAAAAAATTGAAAATATTATCATGCAAAAAGTAATTGCATAAATAATTCTTTTATTCAGCGTTGTTTTTTTATGTATGTATGATGATAAGCGCATAACAAAAGTTTTAAAAATTAATAACCGGGATTTTGTGTAAGATTTGGATTGGCATCTATTTCAACCTGCGGAATTGGCATCAGTAAATTTTTTGCAGTTGCATTTGTTTTGCCGATGGAATGTAAAAAATCTAAACCATACTCACCATTATTTACACGAATCAAATCAAACCACCTGTCGCCTTCAAACGCAAGTTCCATGCGCCTTTCATGTAAAATAGTGTTACGCATATTAGTTTGATTTTCGCCATGTACATCAGGCAAACCAGCACGTTCTCTTACCATATTCAGGGGCGTTTCGGCTTGTGTTGTTTGTCCTGTTTCATTCAATGCTTCTGCTTCCATCAATAATACATCAGCATATCTTAATACAGGAAAATCTTCGTTGCTGGTATTGTATTGAGGCGAAACAGTTGTAGGCACTAAAAACTTTCTTACATTATATCCTGTGGTTGAATAAGTGCCTGAATAAACATTGCCATTAAAATCAGGGCAACCCTGGTATAAAATTGTAAGGTCTTTTCTTTTATCAATGGCTTCATAACTGTCAACAAATTCCTGCGTTGGCTGATTCCATCCATAAGCACCGCCAACAAATATTGTGTTACGCGGACCCATGAAAGTGCTTGTCCATGAAGCCTGGTTTAAATCATCAAAAAAACCATAAGTTGTATTACCGCTGAATTGCACTTCAAATAAAGATTCAGACCCGTTTTTATGTGCAGGGTCGAAGTTATCCGTATAGTTTGCATCCAATGTATAACCTAATGATGTTACCTGTTGGCAAAG
>JBDUEO010000403.1:0-3525 GCA_040002335.1 Parafilimonas sp.
CTTTTTACAGTTAATTTTTTTTATTGTAAGTGTAACATGTTTAAAAAATTGCTGACTCTTATAACAAAATACGACAATCTCACCTTGACTTTTCTTTACTTTTGAGTAAACAAAACTTAACCGCTCTTTTATGTTACGATACAATATTTCAGGCTGGCTTGCTATAGTTATGTATTATGCACCAATAATTGCTGTTCCAATTTTAGCTTATAAACTTGATAACTGGTGGCTTTTATTTTGCATACTAATTTCACTAATAGCAACTGTAATTGCTTCAAGAAAATATAAATTCATAGTACTTGCCATTATATCAATTCTTTGTTTAATTTTTTATCAAAGAAATCAAACTATTTCTTTTTATTTTTTATCATTTGCCTTTGGCTTTTTCTGCATGATTCTATATAGAATTATTGGATTAGGTGACAAAACATCAAGAGCTTTAATATCAATTCAAAACCCAGATGTAAGAAAAGAATTAGAAAATGAGATAGGGGAAGAATATCAAAAAATCCGTTCAAAAAATTCTCAAAAAAAAATTTAAAGGTATTCTCAACCTTAGACAATATAAATGAAGTGAAAACCGAAGCGCAAAAAGGCTGAATGGCGAAAGCAAAATATACAACTTGGCAGGAAGCAAAACAGATAATCACCGGCAAAAGAAAAATGGAGTGAGTTATTCTTTAAAAATCCAATCGGAAGCAGTATTGGATATTCATGAAGCCTTTGAATGGTATGAAAAACAAAATGAAGGCTTGGGATTTTTTTTAATGGAAGAAATTGAAAATTGCTACACAAAACTTGCCGGACATCCTCTTTAGTACACCTTTATAAGCTCCAGGTTCCGGCGTATAAAAGTTAATCGTTTTCCTTATTTTTTAATTTATGAAATTGAAGATGATACTGTAATTATAACAGTTTATTTCATGCAAAGAGTAAACCGAAATTCTAACAATTTAATTGTCCGGTATCATCTCGACTAAGCGGACGACGCGTTAATTGTACCAATCACACCAACCATGTTTGTTCTTCAACTTCAGCAAATGATAACGAAGTATTAATGGCATGTATTTGAAAACTTTCAGCAGTATTATTATATTCTTCTAATTCCCAATGTTGCATTCAAACGGAAGATTTCAATACTTACCGTTTCAGAATCTATAAGCACATATTTAAAATAGCTAATAGATTAAATCAGGCTAAAACCTGCCCCGTAATTTTTCATGCACCAACTTTCCTTCTTCAACTATTATTTCAATCGTTTCTTTAATATCTTTTACAGAAGTTCTGAAGTTTACAATGCAACATCTTAAACAATATTTTTCATGTATAACTGCATTGGATAAAAACAATTTTCCCTTTTGTTGCAGGCTGTTTAATAATGTTTCATTCAGTGTATTTAAATACGTTTCATCAATTTTTGCATCATTATTTTTTGCAGGAATATATCTGAAAGTTGCAATGCTAAGGTTTTGCGTTATAGCTTCCAGTTCAGCATTTTCATCAGCCAGTTGAAATAATAATTTTGATAAAGCAATATCGTCAGCAATCATTTTTTCGTAACCTTTTCTTCCTGCCTGCTGCAATGTTATCCAAACTTTTAATGCCCTGAAACCGCGTGAATTTTGTAAACCATATTCATAAAAATTTTGTGTTGATGGCTCATCATTACCAAAATTATAATACACGGGATGCGAACTGTACGTTTCAATTAAATGGTTAGGGTTTTTTACTAAAGTACAGCCAGCTTCCAGCGGGCTATACAACCATTTATGCGGATCGAGCGCAATAGAATCTGCTTCTTCAATTCCTTTAAACAAATATTTTAATTCAGGAATTACAGCAGCAGGAATTCCGTACGCTCCATCAACATGAAACCATAAATTATATCGTTTACAAATTGCAGCAATTGCATTTAGATCATCAACCGCACCTGTGCTTACATCGCCGGCATTGCCAATTACCATCAAAGGCGTAAACCCGTTTCTTACATCATCTTTTATAGTTTGTTCTAAATTTTCGCTATTCATTTTATTGTGCTCATCAACATTAATCCACTGAATTGCTTTAGTGCCAAGGCCAAATAAAACCGCCGCTTTTTCTATCCATGTATGCGTAGTTTTTGCACAATAAACAAGTAACTTTTGAGATGTATTTTCAATACCATTTTCTTTAATTGATTTTGGCGCTTTTATTGTTCTTGCTGCAAGAAAAGCCGTAAAATTTGCCATGTTGCCACCGCTTACCAAAATACCTCCATAAGAAGCCGGAACACCAATAAATTCTGCCAGCCACTGAATAGTTTGCTTTTCAATTTCGGTTGCCATTGGACTAAGAATATTTGCGCCAACATTTGGATTAACTGCAGCGGCCAACAAATCAGCTAAAGCACCAACCGGCGCAGGAGAAGATGTGATGTAACCAAAAAATTTTGGATGCCCGTTTAATAACGAATGATTAAATAACAAATCAGTTGCCTTGCTAAATAGTTCACTTGCATCAACACCATTTTCCGGCAATGAAGTATTGCCAAGAATTGCCTGTAAAGTTTTTGGAGATTCGCCCGTAGTTACAGGTTTGTTTGAAATAGATTCAATAAAATCAGCAATTGCATCTACTAATTCATGCCCTATTTTTTTAAATGTTTCTTTGTCTATTTCAATTGGCGCTTCGCGATGATTTTTTATAGATGAAATGTTCATGTTGAAAAATATTTGCTCAAACTTATCTTTAAACAACTTTTAAAAAAAATTATTTGAATTAATTAAAAAAGGAAAGTTAGTTGTAAAAAAAACCCGGCATTTAATATCCGGATTTTTGTAAAGGGAAACAAAACATTTTTTTAATTATCGTCATCAACAGGTATCATTTTTACTTGCTTTGCTGTTTCTTTTTCTTTTAAGGATGATGCGCTTTTTACAAGCTGGATAAATTCTTTTCTATAGCCTTCTTCATCATTACCCATTGCAGATTGCGCTGTTTGTTTTACAGATAAGAAATCTGCATTGCCTCTGTATTGTGAATTGCGTAACAGCATTCCAAACTCCGCAACAGAAGCAGCAAAACGAAAATTATTTGAGGTTGAATTGAAAGCAATATTTTCATCTTTTAACGGATGTATAATTAAAGCACTTTTATTGCCATCAGGTTGTTTGTAACGCAATTTTATATTCATCAATTCGTCGCCAAAATTATTTTGTTTTGATTGTTTTATTTTCTGATAACGCAACACATCAACATCCTTCATCATTGTATCTTTTATGCCAACAGGAATTAATTCATACAAAGCTGTAACTGTATGGCCACTGCCTAATTCGCCGGCATCTTTTTTATCATCATTAAAATCTTCTTTGTTCAACAAACGGTTTTCATAACCAATTAAGCGATAGCCTTGTACTTTTTCAGGATTAAATTCTACCTGTAGTTTTACATCTTTTGCAATGGTGAAAAGTGTTCCGCCAAATTCATTTACAAAAACTTTTTTTGCTTCGCTGATGTTATCAATATAATTATGATTGCCGTTGCCTT
>JBDUEO010000404.1:0-3524 GCA_040002335.1 Parafilimonas sp.
CAACGTTGCTACAGAAGCAATCGTAGAAAGGAATACCAGGTTTTTTTCAAGCATTGGTAATTCAAGCGCCGTAGCTTCTTCTACTTCTTTTTGAATGTTCAGAACTTTCTGCTCAGTTGTTAGTTCTGTATTTGTAATCATTTCTTTGTACTTACGAAGGCCGGCTTTCATTACATTACCTACTGAACCTTTTTGTTTATCACAGGCAGTAAGTGCTTTATCTACATCTTTGTTGGCAAGATTGTATTGTACCGTGCGAACAAATTCTGCAATGTTTCCGGTGCCGGATGCGCGTGAAACGGTAACAAACCTTTCAATAACAAAAGTGATAACCGTTAATAATGCGCCAATGATAATTGGTACAATAATACCACCAAGGTACATACGGGACAAGGTTGTTTTTGGACCTTGATGATCTGGCCAAAAACCTCCATTAGGATCTGGGTGATCGAAATTAGATGGGTTTCCAATAAAGTAACGCCAAATAACATAACCCAGAATAACGCAAATTACAGGTGCGAGCCATGAAATAGAGTTGCGAGATCTTTTAGGTTGTACTGAGGAAATGCTTCTTGCTGCTGCTGTAGCAGTCGGTTTTGTTTCAGCCATAACAAAATTGATTTTAGATGTTTAAACTTTTTGTTTTCAATTTATAAAATTTCAATATAACTCAATTCCCAAGCAATCTATGAATTGGTTATGAATGGGGTTGTAAATTAGTTAAATTCTTTAAAGCACCAACTTTTCGCAATTTTATTTTTATTTTTTTTATTTGTAAGTGATGTTCAATTGCGCCATTTTCAATTTTTTACGGGCAAACTTTATAACAAGTTGCTTAGTAAATTTGTTGTAATAATTATGAAAAATAAAATAGTGGTAGCTGTTACCGGTGCAAGTGGTTCTATTTATGCCAAGCTTCTTTTGAATAAGCTGTTGCAAATAAAAGACCAGTGGGCTGAATTAGGATTGGTAATAAGTGATAATGCAAAAACGATATGGCAAAAAGAATTAGGCAATGATCATTATAACAATTATCCTGTAAACTATTATACCAAGTACGATTTTAATGCACCGTTTGCTTCAGGCTCTGCACAATATAATATTATGATCGCCATTCCTTGCAGCATGGGAACATTGGGCAGAATTGCTTCAGGCATTAGCGACGATCTTATTACACGCGCTGCTGATGTAATTTTAAAAGAAAGAAGAAAATTAATTTTGGCTATTCGTGATACGCCTTATAATCTTATCCATATAAAGAACATGGAAACAATTACACTCGCCGGCGGTATTATTTGCCCGGCAACACCATCTTTTTACAGTAATCCTTCAAGTATTGATGAAGTTGCTGAAACAGTAGTTAACCGCATAATTGATGTTGCCGGATTAGAACTTAACAGCTTTCGCTGGGGCAATAATAAATAGTTTAATAATTGCCTGTTAATGCAATTATGTCATCATACATATTTCTGTCTTTAACCTCACCGGCACATTAATGCAAATAAATTTTACTCAACAACTTTTACATAAAAAGTTTAAGCGTAATACCTGCAATTGCATAAATGCATGAAATTATAAAAATGCCTTTTGCTGTTTCATCGCGCCTTGTATTAAGATAAATAGTGAGCAAAACAACATTGGCAAAAAGCGCAAACGTAGAAAGGGCTGATAGAAGTGCTTTTTCAGAAAGAATAATATTTAGAAAATTACTGATTGAATAGGTTGGATAAAACTTCCAGAAGTAATAGCCGGCCATACCAACCAGTGGCGCAATAAGGCCGATAATAATTCCGAATAAAAGTGAATTGCGTTTCAATTTTTTTGTGTTAAAGCTTTCTGCAATTTTGTTTTCAATTTATAATTAGTAAGATCAAACTGAACCGGTACCACACTTATAAAATTATTTTCAAGCGCCCACACATCTGTATCTTTTCCTTTATCAAAATTCTGAAATTCGCCCGTTAACCAATAATATTTTTTACCACCCGGATCGTTTCTTTCATCAAAACGTTCTTCATATTTTGCATAAGCCTGGCGGCAAACTTTTAAACCTTTCAACAATTCTTTTGGTGCTGCAGGAATGTTTACATTTAAGCAAAGGTGTTTATCAATTTTTTTACCAAGCAATTGTTTAACTATAAGATTTGCATAATAAGCTGCCCCAGTAAAATCAGCCTCAATACTGTAATCCAATAGAGAAAAGCCAATGCTTGGAATACTTTCTATTGATGCTTCCAGCGCAGCACTCATAGTGCCTGAATAAATTACATTGATGGAATGATTGGCGCCATGATTAATACCGCTTAAACAAATATCCGGTTTGCGATGCAATACTTTATCTACCGCAAGCTTAACACAATCAACCGGCGTTCCGCTGCATTGATACGCTTCAACATCACCAAATACATTAGCCGCGGTCATACGCAACGGGTGGCCTATTGTTATAGCATGGCCCATTCCGCTTTGCGGTTTATCAGGTGCAACAACAATAACTTTTCCAAGATCTTTTACAGCTTCAACCAACGCTTTTATTCCCGGTGCCGTAATGCCATCATCATTAGTTATAAGAATAATTGGTTTTTCTTTTTTTGATTGTTTTGCTTTTGCCATAAATGATGTGCAAGATAACAGAGTTTAGGCTTTTAATTAACTACACAAAGTAGCTTAAACCTATATAATGTAATACGCCTATACCAATTTGTGACGTAACTTTTATATAGATTAGGTGTGAAATAATTTAAAGGGATATTCTAAAAATAAATTGTAGTGATAAAATGCATACTTTAGAGTATTTAAGCTTTAATTTTAAGTATAAATACTATTTTTTTATTGATTCTAAGATGATTTTTCAGGTGAGTTACTGCCATTTTATTGCTATAAGTGATAGCTTTATTAATATTATCTATATAATTCATTCTTTATACTATAAGTTTTATGAAAAATGCTTTGCCGCACGGTAAAATAACACAGTTACTTCAACAAATAAACTTTGCAGCCATTTTAGAAAGTAAAATGCAGCAGCAAAATATTTCTCCCAAACGTTTAAGTGAAGACATAGGGCACAGCAAAAGTTATTTGTACCGGCAAATGGAACACAATAATCAAACTGCATCTTTATTAATGGTATTAAGCACGCATTTGCAATGCAATTTATTTGAGCCGTATATTAATCTTTTGCCTGAAGAAGTTCGCATTACACAAAGAGAAAAAGATTTGCAGGCAGAGATAAACAGCCTGCACAAACAAATAGAAGACATAACAAAAGAGCGGGATATTTATAAAAGCATCGCCATGAAATAATGCAATAGCTTATGTTTATTTAAAACAAAAACAGCGCTGAAATTTCAGCGCTGTTTTACTTATAATTTATTACCAAAAACCTAAAACTTATTTATACTGCGGCATTATTCCTTTAGCCATTTCCACCATTTGTTTTAAACCATCTTCAGGCAAATTACCTTTCTTAAATTCAGCTAAAACATTCGGAAATTTGTTTTCCATTTCCATTAAAAAATGATCCTGGA
>JBDUEO010000405.1:0-3506 GCA_040002335.1 Parafilimonas sp.
GATTATGAACTAATGCTCCGAGTGTTCTAATAAGATAATCTTCCTCAAATAAAGACCCCTGTTGAATCGGCAGTCGTGCCTGTTTTTTCTTTGCCATTTTTCTTTGATTATCTATTAGTATTCTTTCAATCTCTTCACCTGCTTTTTCCAACGCCTCTTTAGCTTGACAATTAAATTCATTCTTCCGTTATCTTGTTTTGTCGCTAAGTTAAGTTTTTAAAACCTGTTTGCTGCGATTGTCAACTCCAAATTGTTAAGTGTCCGTAAGTTGGGTGGTGGGCGGCCTTAGGTGTTGAGTATAGTTATGTTGTTGAAGTGTCGAAAAAATGATGATACATATTACTTCAGCCGAGTGGACTTTGGTTGCAGCTTTTATTAATGGAATATTTTAAGGGCAGCTGCGGAAATAAATGGAGATGTTAGATAACGACCAACCTAACCCCTCTCTTCAAACTACAAATTCGTTACAATTGCCAATGATTTTTTTACATGTTCGTCAGGAGATATATGATCGGTTTTTGATGAGAAGATAGCAACAATTTTATCGTTTTTATCAATAACGAATGTGGTCCTTGGGATGAAGCCGTGCGTAACCTGCTGGCCGTTTACATCTTTAACACCCGCTTGTGGTGGTATCAACACCAGCCCATAAATTGCCGCAATTTTACCTCCGGGGTCAGAAGCCACCGGGAATTTTCCTGCACAGTAATCCGGATTATCTGAGAACGAATTCAATCGCTGAATATCATCTGCTGATACACCAATAATGGTGGCTCCTGCCGCCGTAAATTTATCTTTTAGTTCGGCGAAAGTATGTGCTTCCAAATCACAGCCACCTGTGTACGCCGAAGGATAGAAGTATAATACCACCGGCCCCTTTGCAAGGGCTTTTGCCAATGAAAACCCGAATTCATTGCCTGCGAGGCTGGCCTTGGTAGTAAACATAGGTGCTGTCGCGCCCTTTGACAATCCTTCTGTTTGTGCAAAGCTGTATCGGGTACTGAAGAGTAGAAGGCCGAAAATTAAAACGAGGGGGAAATATTTTCTGTTTATCATGGAAAATTGTTTTTGAATACTATTATAAATCACTCACAAACCTACAAAAAATCGGGAGAGAAAAGGTGCGGAAAGAGGGAATACTTGCTGGAACAAGCTTTGTGGCAAAGGCTTTTGTGCGTTAGCCATGCTTGTGCTGTTTCGGATAAAATCTGCGTCTATGAAACTTTAAACAGTAAACCAACATCCGCCTAAAAAGTTATCGTTAATCCACCATCAACAGTTAATACCGAACCCGTTATATAAGTCGCATCATCACCCGCTAAAAACCATGCAACACCAGCAATTTCTTCGGGGTGTGCCGCCCGTTTCAAAGGCAGGTGATCATACTTAATGTAATTGTCTTTGAACCATTCAGATTCCATTTCGTTCTTACCATCTGATTTTATAGACATGGGTGTATTTACAAAACCTGGTGCGATTGTATTGCACAAAATATTTCTTGGAGCCAGCTCTACTGCGAGTGAGCGTGTAAACTGTGTAATGGCAGCTTTCGCCATTCCATAAGCAGAGCTGCCGTTTGCAACTCTTTCGTAATGAATGGAAGTAATATGAATAATGCGGCCGCCATCTTTAATCAACGGCACCAATATGCGGCACGCCTTTACAGAGCCATATAACATTACCTGTAATGAATTATCCCATGCCGCAAAATCAGAATCAATAGCAGGAAGGCCTTGAGAGATGCCGATGCTGTTAACGAATGCATCGAAGCCGGAAAATTTTTCTTTTATAAGTTGTTGAAAATTGGCGAGATGCTCTTCATTGCGAACATCTAATTCAAAAGCAAGATGCCCTTTGCCTCGCAAACTATTTATTACTTCAATGCATTGTGTATAATCATGTGCTGCTGCAAGCACCTGCCAGCCTTCTTTTGCAAAGCGCTCTGCGATTGCTTTTCCAATGCCCGAGGAACCGCCAAGTACAATTATTTTTTTTCTCATGACAAACAATAATACGTAATTAATAAGTTGCTCTGCCACCTGAAATATCAAAGACAAAACCTGTATTAAAACTTGCTTCTTTTGAAACGATCCATGATGCAATAGAAGCAACTTCTTCAACAGTGCCAAGCCGCCCCATTGGAATTTTTGCAGTCATGTAAGCCAATTGTTCAGGAGCAGTATTATCATTGAATGCAGTTTTAATAACAGCCGGTGCAAGCCCGTTCACCGTTATTCCTGTTTGCGCATACTCTTTCCCAATGCCTTTTACAAGCCCAATTACACCGGCTTTCATAGATGAATAACCTGCCATAAAGGGATTGCCTTCTTTGCCCGCGATAGATGCAATTAATAAAATGCGCCCATAATTATTTATCTCCATTGCCTTGATGGCATGTTTCGTCATTAAGAACGCGCCACGCAAATTAACCGCATAAATCTTATCGTATTCTTCAACTGCATAGTCCGTGATTTTTGTATTCGTTGGCCCAACAATTCCAGCAGAGTTAATCATGATGTCTATCTTGCCAAAATTAGTTACCACAAACTGCATAGAACGCTGCACTTCATATTCAGAAGAAATGTCAACTTTATAACCTTCCGCTTTAACACCATGCTTCTTTAATTTTTTCAATGATGAAGCCAGCTTTTTTTCATTGATATCAAATAACGCAATACTTCCACCTTCAGATGCAATGCGCTCTGCCATACCAAAGCCTAATCCATCAGCACCACCCGATATAACGGCTACCTGGTTTTCAAATCTTTTCATATATATTCTTTGAATGTTATTTTTTTGAACAAAAGAAGCAAGTAACATCTATTCAAAAGCTCGTTGAGCCATTTGGCATTTTGTGTGGGACTGAATTGACATTTTTTTACGAGCGCGAAAGATTCTCAAAACATTTCTGAAAGTGTCTGCCGCAATGTCAATCTAACTTTATAAGCGATTGGTTATAAACGCTTTTTGTTGTCCCACGAGGATTCGAACCTCGACAGACAGAATCAAAATCTGTTGTACTACCTTTATACTATGGGACAAAAGGAGTGCAAAAGTAAGACTATGAAATAAGTTTGCAAACTGAATTTTTAAACAATCTAAAATTTTATAGATTTTCTTCAGCTTCCTTTAGTTTTTTTATCTGTCCTAATGCTTCGGAAATTACATCGCACATTATAGTAACCAATGCGCCGGGCTTTACTGTATCATAAGCATATTGAATGGCTTCGCTTTCTTTCTTTAATATCTTAACCGGAAGATCATGTGTTTTGGTTTCATTGATGCCTTCTACCAATAAGCCGATTATTTCATCCGACGTGCGCCCACGAAGATGTTTATCCTGGCGGATGATTATCTCATCAAAATTTTTTGCTGATATTCTTCCTATTTCACGAATATCATCGTCTCTGCGGTCGCCGGTTCCGCTGATAATCCCCACCTTATAAGTAGAATCCAGGCGGTTTACAAATTCACACAAAAGGTTTAGCCCGGCAGGGTTATGGGCA
>JBDUEO010000406.1:0-3504 GCA_040002335.1 Parafilimonas sp.
TGAACCTATAATTAAGCAATGAACTTTTTCTGTGTCTTTATTTTGCATGATTAAAAATACATTTTTTTGAACCTGTTTATGTTGCCATGAAAAACGGAACGTACAAGGAAGTGACCTCCGGATCAAGCCCGAAGGCAGGCTCCACTGCGATGCCACAATGTACCAAAGTTGGTTCCATAAAAATTAAGCTGCAATGTTGGCACAAATTATTTGTGTAACATGCAAAAATAATAAACGTTTTACTTCGGAATAACAATTGGCAGATATTGCGATGCGTAACCGCAAAAAACGCCGAGTGCATTGTTGCTAATGTTGCCGGTTACTTTTACAGGCGATGAAAACGGATTGCCATTTGATTGATACGCATATTCCCACGTGCGCCAAAAATCGAAGGTTGGTTTATCAATATCGCAAAACTTAAATACAATACTATCGCCGTGATGAAAGAATCCAAAATCGTCGCTGCTTACTTTTAATGTATCATTTTTATTATAGCCTTGCGGAATTTGAAAAGTGTACGTGGTGCCATCAGTAACCTGGTCGTCAAAAGCTGAAGTATAGCCCGGGTAAAATGGCTTGCTGTTTACGCTGGTAAAATAGCGCACATAATCGCCAAGGCCGGGCGGATCTGTAAACAATCCATATAAAACACAGCGCGAAGTATCGGGATTATTGGGCGCGGGTACCCACCAAAGTGAATCGCATGTTTTGTGCAGCAGCGGAATAGTTGTGGTTGATGTGTAAACAGAACTATCAGCCAGCTGAATTTTTAAATTGTACGTTGTATTGAGTTTGCCGGTTAAAATTTCAAATGGATTTGCATAATTAACCGTATAATAATAAAATGTATAACCGGTAGAATCGGTATAATTATTTTCAACCAGTTGTACCGTTTTATTGCTGTCGCTTATAGTAATAATTGCATTATGTACAAATGAAGATGAAAGTTGCTGCGGCGTAATGGTGCTGAAATAATTTAGCGAATTGGATAAGATAACCAAAGGTGGCCCATTGGTTTCTATGCTTGCATCAACCACTAATTTTGCAGGCTGGTTATTTACTTTAAGATTGATGGTTCGTTCGCACGAAGTAAAAATAACGGCGAATAAAATGTACACACTTAGCTGCTTCATTGTAATGCAACAAAGGTATTTGCATAAAGTAAGCGGTATTGCAAATTTTTGTGAATTATTGCAGGCTTATTTCAGCCAGTACCGGGAAATGGTCTGATGAAAACCTTCCGTTCCAGCTTTCAGAAATAGTGGCATGTTTAAGCACCGTCAATTTATTTTTTATAAAGATGTGGTCTATCGCTCTTTCATCTGTTTCTTTTGATGTAAACCCATTGAATGTTCCATCCGGACCATAATGCGGTGTTTCAGAAATATTTTTTGTTTCAGTAAGATGATCAGGATTGCTTTTATCAACAATAATTTGTATTGGTTCATCATCTGCGTTTGCATTAAAATCGCCGGTTACAATTACAGGAAAATTGTCCGTAATATCTTTTACTTTTTGCAGTAACATTTTTGCGCTTTCTGCTCTTGCAATTTTGCCCATATTATCAAAATGTGTGTTAAAAGCATAGAATTTTTTATGGCTCAGCTTGTCTTCAAAAAAACACCAGGTTACAATTCTCGGGTAAGCAGCATCCCAGCCTTTTGCGCCTGCAACGGTTGGTGTTTGCGAAAGCCAGAACGTTTCATTTTTTAAGCAACGCAATCTTGTTGTATCGTAAAATATAGCGCTGAATTCTCCTTTTGTTTTTCCATCGTCCCTGCCAACGCCGGCATATTTATATTGTGGCAAACGCTGCTGCAAATCCGTTATTTGCACGTACAACGCTTCCTGCACACCAAGAATATCCACATCAAAAAATGTAACCTGCGATGCCGCAATATCTTTTCTGTAAGGCCAAGCATTTAAACTGTCAACAGCAATATTTAAACGAAGATTAAACGTCATAACCGTTAATGGTTTTTGCGCTTGCATGTTAAGCGCATTTACACATAGCAAAACCGGCAAAGCAAATTTCAACAATCGCATAAAATATAATTTGCCGCAATGTTATATAATTTTGAATGGAAGTACAACAATGAAATTTCAATTTATTAATATTGGTAAGCCGCACGATGAACAGCTTAAAACATCTATCAACGATTTTACAAAACGCATCAATAATTATAATAAAACGGAATGGGTAATTATTGCGCCTTTAAAAAATGCAGCTTCACTTTCAACCAATAATTTAAAAGAAAGCGAAGCGCAGGCTTTGCTTTCAAAAATTAATGAAGATGATTTTTTGGTGTTATTAGATGAAACCGGCAAACAATTAACTTCTGTTGAACTGGCAAATTTTATTTCAAAAAAATCAATACAAAGCACAAAGAGTATTATCTTTTTAATTGGCGGCGCTTTTGGCGTAAGTGATGCAATAAAGCAACGCGCAAATTTTATATGGAGTTTATCAAAACTTGTTTTTCCGCACATGATAGTGCGGTTAATTTTAGCAGAGCAGGTTTACCGCGCATGCACTATTTTGCGCAACGAAAAATATCATCATGTATAAATACTAAGTACGAAATACGAAGTATAATGTTTGATGTACAAAAATTAAATTATTACAAAAATGTCAATCAGCATTACAATTATCATCATCATAATAACAGTAATTATTTCTTTTACCGCTTTCAATAATCGTGAGCTGATGGATAAATTAATTTTTTATCCGCCAGATATTTCGCAGCGTAAACAATGGTACCGTTTTTTTAGCTGCGGTTTAATTCATGCCGATATTGGCCATCTTGCTTTTAATATGATATCGCTTTATTTTTTTGGCGATTTGGTTAATGATGCTTTCTCGCAAATTTTTGGCAACCCGGGAAGTTTACTTTATTTAATTCTGTATATTTCTTCGCTGGCAATTTGCCTTATTCCAACATACATAAGCAATAAAGAAAATTATTATTACAGAAGCCTCGGCGCATCGGGTGCAGTATCAGCGGTAATTTTTGCGGGCATATTTTTATATCCCGCGCAAAAGCTGTATATGTTTTTTATACCAATTGGTATTCCCGGTTTTATTTTTGGCCCGTTGTATTTAATTGTTACAGCTTATCTTAACAAGCGTGGCGGCGGCGGTATTAATCATTCAGCGCATTTGTGGGGCGCTTTGTATGGCCTTGCTTTTCTAATTATTTTAAGTTTTGCATTGCATACCGGCTTTAATCCTTTAACCAACTTTATTCAGTCAGTACAAAGTTATTTTATAAATTAATTTTTGGTTACCGGCAATAGTACGTTGTGGCATCGTTCCTTGCGTCGCAACACTTGTACTGCAGATGCAATTGTGCAGCTTTAGCGTTTGTGTGCGGCAGTAAATTTATTTTAAACACTTCTTTGGTTGAAGCGGAAATTTTAAAACGGTCATCAATTCTGTAACAAATAATCCAGATAATTTTTTTATTCATTTCTAAAACCCAAACGTTTTCTTTTTGCGTTGCA
>JBDUEO010000407.1:0-3499 GCA_040002335.1 Parafilimonas sp.
CTATACCATCCCACTTGGTTTCATTCGCATCTGCCAAACCATTAATCGTATTGCCTGATAAAGTAAACAACGAGGCCGCAGAATAGTGAAGGTTATGGAAGATACCGGTACGGCGTACCTGCATCGTATTACCATCGATTAAACCTGCTGCACCAGGATTGGAAGTACTAAAGTTACCTGTCTGCACACCAAGACGCACATTGGTCATCACGTTATTAGTGACAGAGGCATATTGGTTATTATATAGCAATACGCCACCTCCCCAGAAATTGATTGTTGGGGCTGCAGGATCGTACGTTCCAAAATCAGTAAACAGGTTATCATCAATTACATGTCCGCTGGTAGCAGGAGCACTATAGCTGGCTCCATATAGTGTTACCCCAAAGTAAGAGAGGTTACGGAAAATATTCTTTGAAACATTCAGGTTGTTTACATTATCAACATATACTGTCACACCTTCGGCTGCATTCATATCTGCACCTATCGTATTATTTACGTTACTTGTAAGCAAGGTATTATCACCATCAATAGTAAACCCTTTGATTGAAACATCGGAGGCTTCCACATGAAAGATCTCCTGGCTGGTAACATCATCAACCTTAGTTGTTACAATTGCCTCAGTCATACGCGTACCACCGTTAGGGGATACAAGGTAATTAGGGCCTAAAATCGTCAATGATTTGTTTACAATAACATTCTCGGCATAAGTGCCCGCATCTACTGTAATAGTATGACCACTTAAAGTTTGTGGCGCATCTATCGCAGCCTGTATCGTACAATAATTTAATCCTGTACTCATATTATGTACAGGGCCCGCAAGGCTTTTGGTTACGGTAACAGTTGTTGTAGCCGTACAGCCATTGTTTACATCGGTAACGGTTACACTGTATGTGCCCGCAGTCAACCCGTTAGCTGTCTGGCCCGTTTGTACCGGTGATGTATTCCATGAATATGTATAAGTTCCTGAACCGCCGCTGGTAACAGATACCGTTGCTGTTCCATCATTTTGATTAGGACAATTTGCAGGAACTTCGGAGCCACTCAGAACTAGAGCGCAAGGTGCAGCACAAACTTCTATTGTCTGGAATCCAACTGTTGCCGGTTGGGAATCAGTACCACTGTTTAAATATGGTGATGAAGTAACGCTGCCATTTATTTTCGATGCAACTGTTGCAGGCACATTAGATCCATACCAGTTACAGGTAGCCGATAAAGTACCGGTGCCACCTGACCAGTCAATTCCATAAGTTATGCCTAGTAAGGAGTTCAGATGAACTTCCGCAGCTGAAGGGCTACCGGATGCATAAGAGGCACCCAGGAAAGCTGTTCCCACTCCTGAGATGTTGTTATTGGTAACCGTAGTTCCGGTAATGCTACCAAGTAAACGTATACCAAATTCACCGGTATAGCCAACTGCATTGCTTATTTCATTCCCAGAAATCAGTGCGATGATATCACCGGCACCAGTGGAATTATCCCATAATGATATTCCCCTGCGGGCAGTCTTCAGGTTATATATATTGTTATTCGTGATCTGTACATCGGTAAATCCTCCTGGTCCTGCGCCGCCTGTGTACTGTGCAGCCAGGCTAATACCAGCACTTCTTGTGCCGCTTGTATAAATTGTTCCGCCACCAAGGTCAATGTTATTATTGCTGATGATCTGGGGGCTGGTAATGTTTGTTGCACTATGGTTCATTATAAAGATCGCGTCCTTTGCATTTGCATCATCAGGCCCACGGAAGATGTTATTATTGGTGATGCTTGCAGCCCCATTCTGCAGTTCAAGAAGAATAGGATTGCTACCTCCACCATTAACAGTATTGCCATCAAATAACAGCGCTGAGGTGCTGTTATAACCGCCTATCAATCCATAGTTATCAAGGGTCGTTCCTGCACTACTTTGTACACCAGTAAGGATATTGTTAAGAATACTTACCGTACCACCACTATTATTGGAAGTTGAAACCGCATTGGAAGCCACTGAGCTTACAGGGCCGGTCTTTAAAGTGAAATCACGTAGAGTAACGTTACCCACTACATTACTGATCGTTGCAACGGTTCCGGCTGAGGCGTTCGCCGAAAGATCAACGATGGTTGTAGCTGCTACATCCCCATCAACCGTAACAGCCTTGTTGATAGTAAATGCATTGCTGAATGTGCCGGCGCTAACATTTACAATATAGCCTGTAGATGCTGCATCAATACCACGTTGGATTGAAGCGGTGGTATTGGGACTTACAAAACTATTTGTTGTTACAAAATCTTCATTCGCTTTTACTGATACATATCCCAGGTTACTCAAGTCTATCTTATGCTGGATCTTATCTTCTATTGCAAAATTCTGCGCAAGGCTTGCCGTAGCTCCGGTCTGTCCGCCAAACGTAGCAGTAGTTGCATCAATATTCGATGCGCTGTTTATTAATTTAATATAATTACCTGATTGGCCTGCAAAAGCAACATTACCCATTGCAGTAACGGATGCTGATGCATTCTCAATAACCAATCCATCAGTTCCATTATTTACAGATACTCCTGCCCCTATGGACAATTGTACATTGGCATGCGTACTTGCAGGGTTATCAAATACTCTGATCGAGTTACCTCCTGCTGTTGGTGTAATGCTTGTTCCTGATAAAGTTGCGTAAGCTCCATCAGTGGCATCACTGTTATAACCATCAAAATTATTTACAAATACACCTGTAGTTGTACCCGTAACAGTACCCCCGATGATCGCAGCAGGACTAACACTCTTTACGTTCCACACATCATAACCACGGGATTCCTGGGTAACTGCAGCGGCGTTGATAATATTATCTGTCGCTGCCGATGGAACTGCCATTGAGAAAAATTCTATACCATCCCATTTGGTCTCATTTGCATTCGATACACCAGTGATGTTATTATTTAGAAAACTATATGGTGATGCAGCGCTATAAGCAAGATTGTGGAAAATCCCTACCCTGCGGACATTCGTCATCGTGTTTCCTGATAATTGCTGAGATGCTGCTGTTCCAGGATTTGCCCGGTAGTAATTTCCGGTCTGAACACCAAAGCGCACATTGTCCATACAGTTATTGGTTACAGCAGCATATTGATTGTTATACAACAATACTCCTCCGCCCCAGTTATCAATTCCGGATGATATGTCATAGGTTCCCAGGTTTTCAAACTTATTATCCGCAATATTATGACCTGATGTAGGAATACCATGGGCTGTATATGGAAATGTTGGATTATAATCTCCATAAATGGTTACGCCAAAATAAGAAAGGTTCTTAATAATATTATTTCTAACAGTCAAATTATTGACATTGTCTTCATAGACTGTAATACCTTCTGCTGCATCTATATCTGCACCATTGGTGCTGCTGAATCCGCTGGTAATTCCAGTATTATCTCCATCAATCGTAAACCCGTTGATAGTTACATCCGATGCAGCTACATGGAATATTTCATTGCTGCTGATACCCGCTGTGCCTGGTACTACGATCGCTTC
>JBDUEO010000408.1:0-3487 GCA_040002335.1 Parafilimonas sp.
GTCAACGCCACCGAGAGGAATAACATTATATTTTTTTTGATCAGGTTTAAGCCATTTAATCCAAACAGGATTTCCGTTGCTATCAGCTTTAAAAATTACAGCGCCATAACCATCAAATGTTTTAAGCACTGCTGCTATGGCAATAAATCCATCGTTTTCCGTAGCCATAGACTTTAGCCCAAAAAATGTATATGGATTAAAAAAGGAATAATTTTTAGACCAAATGAGACTGCCCCGGAAGTTGAATTTTGATAAATACACTCCACCATAAGCAGCAACGTCAGGAGTAGTAGTTGCAATAATACTGTTACCTGCATCCGTTAACTGCAAATTATACATGTGCATATTTTCAGCAGAATCTTTTATATCTCTTGTATAAGCAAACTGTGCATTTGTATTATTCAATAAAAAGCAAAAAGATAATAGTAGCAGCGTAGTAGTTTTCATTTGATGAATGTATTAAAAGTTTAGAAAAGGTTTGAATTAATTAACGGCTTTAAATTATAAGCTGAAAGCTGCTATGAAATTCTACAGTAAAAGTGAGTGACACAACGAAGCTCAATTGAAATACAGCAGCCGATAACAAAAAAATATTGCTACCGAAATAAATAATAAAGCTGGTTACAAAAAAGGAATCGTGCTAATCTTCAACCGCATTTATTCCATTCTTTGCAAATGTAATTTTATGTTGTTTGTACAATGCACCAAGCGTCATCTTAAAAGCTTTCTTGCTCATGCCGAAGAAATTATAAATTTCCTGCGGGTCGCTTTTATCGTGATAAGGCAAATAATTATCATGCTCTTTTAATAAGCGCAGAATTTTTTCTTCCTCTTTTTCTACCCGTGCATAACCGGGTTTATCAAGCACCACATCTATTTTATTATCTTCCCGAATAGTTTTAATAAAACCTTTTAGTTTGTCGCCAATATTAATATTGCGGTACACTTCGTTTGAATGCAACAAACCCGTATGTTTATTGTTGATGATCATTACATATCCAAGATCACTTTCACGTTGCACATACAATTCTACTTCTTCCATTTCTTCAACGGTGAGTTCGTCATTGCTTATTTGTTTTTCTATTTTTTCGGTTGCAGCAATGCGGCCTGTTTGTTCATCAATATAAATTTTTACAAGGTATTCGCCTTCTTTCTGCATTCGCGTAAGCTGCTGGCTTTTGGCCACGAAAATATCTTTCATTAAACCCCAGTCAAGAAAAGCGCCGTGTTCTGTTGTGCTTACACATTTTAGTTGCACAATATCGCCCACAACGCCGGCAGGTTCTTGTGTTGTCGCAATTAAACGGTTATCAGAATCGTGGTATAAAAACACTTTTATTTCATCGCCAATGCGCAGGCTTTTCGGCGCAAATCTGTTTGGCAACAGAATGCCATCTTTGCCATCATCAAGATAAAAACCAAAATCTACTTTGCGGGAAACTTTAAGTGTATTGTAAACGCCAACTTGTATCATGCAAAAAATTATACAAGCAAAGCTATACTAAACACACATTTATTAAAAGGAAATGAAATTGCGTGTGAAGTGATCAGATTTTTTATCTTTAGTTGTTACTACTATAAACTAGTTCTTTTAAAAACATAATTTTTTTGAAATGAAAACACTGCTTCTCCGTATCTGCTTTATGTGTTCTGCATGTTTTGCTGTATTCAGCGGTTTGTATGCACAGGTAAACACACAAGATTCACTTGCGCTTGTAGATTTCTATAATAGTACAAACGGCCCAACATGGTATGATCATTTCAATTGGTTAACGACTGCACCTGTAAGTACATGGAGGGGCATATCTGTTGTTGCAAACAGAGTTACTTCAATAAGCATAAGCAATAACAGCATGAGCGGAGATTTGCCTGCATCAATTGGAAATTTAACGGCATTACAAGAATTGGATCTATCAAACGACTATGATCTCGACCATTTCAATTTCATAAATGGTAGCATTCCCGAATCTATCGGCAACTGTATAAGTCTTGAGACATTATATCTATTCGGTAATGCATTAACGGGTAGTATTCCCGAGTCTATTGGCAACTGTGTAAATCTTAAAAATGTATCGCTTAATAGCAATGGTTTAACAGGAGCTATACCATCGGAGATTGGAAATTGTACAAAGCTTGAATCACTGGATTTATCAAGTAATAAATTAAATATAGGTATTACTTCAGGCCTTGGTAATTGCACCAACCTTCAGTCACTTAATTTAAGCTCTAATCCATTACTTACTGGCAGCATACCAGGGGAATTAGGAAATTGCGAAAGTCTTAAATATTTGAATATTGCATTTTGCCAACTTAGCGGCACTATACCTGCTTCTTTAAGCAACTGCAAAAATCTTCAAACATTATATTTATATAATAATCAGTTAAGCGGTTCAATTCCGATTTCTCTCGGGTCTTGTACAAATCTTACCAGTTTATGGTTATATAATAATAAACTGACTGGAAGGATTCCTTCTTCATTAGGAAAATTGGTACTTCTTGAAACACTGGAATTAAATAATAATAAGTTAACAGGCGCAATCCCTCCATCATTTGGGCAACTTTTAAATCTTACTAAAATAAATCTTTCTTCTAATTTACTTAGTTACATGCCTGCTACTATAAGTAACTGCACAAAGCTTAAATACCTTAATCTTTCTTCAAATAAAATGCGGCAAAAAATAGCTGGAGTAATTAAGAGTCTCACAAATCTTAGCGAACTGTATTTATCATACAATTACTTTCAAGGCTCTTTGCCTGATGAAATTGGAAATGCTATAAACCTCCAAGATTTATACGTAGATCATAATAGAATAACAAGCAATATTCCCGGTTCAATTGGTAACCTTTCCAAGCTTAGTGATCTCGACCTTTCTTATAATCAACTAAGCGGAGCCATTCCATCTCAAATAGGAAATCTTATAAATCTTCATTCGCTTGCATTAAATAATAACAATTTTAGTGGTTCTATTCCGGCTCAGCTTGGCAACTGCAAATACATTGATCTTTTGTATCTCAACAATAATCATCTTTCAGATGCAGTACCGATGGAATTAGTAAACATAATGCCATCCATTTATGAAATGGATCTTAGCCATAATCAATTATCAGGCGACGCACCAATTTGGCTTTTTGAAGACGGTACTTTTTCATCCGCACATAAAATATCTTTTAACAATAACCGGTTTACTGCCATACCTGATGTATCTAATGTCTTTATTTCTTTAGATACATTACAGTTTAATAACAATCTGCTTGCGGGACCAATTCCATCTTCTTTTCAAGTTTTTAATTCAGTCGGGTATATCGCATTGCAAAACAACTATTACACATTTGATGAGATGGAACCTCTTGCTGGTGAAATTCATACTTTAATTAGGTATAATCCGCAGGCAAACATTCCTCTTCATAAAAATAATAATGCATTATCTGTCTCTGCAGGTGGCACACTAAGTTATAACAGCTATTCATGGTATAAAGTAGGGAATAG
>JBDUEO010000409.1:0-3477 GCA_040002335.1 Parafilimonas sp.
CGAGCACACAAATTAAAGGCATACAATTTTGGTATCCCGAACAAACAATGAATAATCCTGATTCCATCATTCCATATCCGGCAACTATACAAGCTTCTCACACCAGTATGACGCAAGGTGTTTATCTTTCCTGCCTCACTTTTTATGGTGAATATGTAGCGATGGATTTTAATACTTCAAGTAAGCTACCATGCGAGTTAATAACCTTTGAACATTGTTATGGTTACCCGTTAAGCGGACAGTTCATTCGCATTGATTATTGCTATGATATACCAAGAATTTTGCATTGCCATGTTAATCCATCAGTCCAACGCTTTATTCGCGGCGGCTTTAGTAAAAGTGTGGTTGATGCAGTGATTGCAAAGAAAACATTTGCTTATACTATTAACCATACTGATAACGCACAGATAATGGATATTTTTACTTTCGGAAGTTATGGTGGTATTTTACTGGGTGATGAAACCTATGGCCAGCTAACCAATTTTAATTTTGATTGCGTAACAGTTGGGTTATATAAAAAAGGCGCTAACACCAAGAACCGCAACTGGCAGATAGCGCAGGGTTCCATCATAGCCAACACAGGAAATACAGTTAAAGATGTTCATCCCATAATTATTGAAGGCCAGGGCCATACCGCCTTCACGAATGTTGAAGCTTTTTCAGGTGGCAACGGTGCATTAACTACGGTACCTGAAAATGAATCATGGGACTTTATGCTCGTCAAGGGTGATCAAAAACTTACTATAAGTTTGTTCGGCAGCAGGATGCGAAATTATGTTTCCGATAAGCCTTTCACCATTGAAAATAAAAAAGCACTTATACAGGCTGTGGCCTGCATTGATAAGAATGAAGAGTTATATAACCTTACGGTTGACCCTGGTAAAAATCAAAAAAATAGTTCTCAATAGTTTTATATGAAGAAAGCTGCGCTGTGGGTGCAGTGAATGATACCGGTACCAGGAAAGGGGAAACAATTGTAAAAGCAAATTAAAAATATTATCATGATAACAATTAAAAGCGTGCCTTTATTTACAACAATGAAAACCCTTTGTATTTTTTCCTGCTTACTTCTATCGGCTTGGACAAGCAAAACGCCGGAGGAACTTACTTCTTATGTTGATCCTACCATCGGTTCAGGCGGGCATGGGCATGTATTTGTAGGTGCAAGTGTTCCGTTTGGCGCTGTGCAGGTTGGCCTGGATAATATTTTTAAAGGATGGGATTGGTGTTCCGGTTATCACTATTCAGATAGTTTGATAATTGGCTTTGCGCAAACACATTTAAGCGGAACAGGCATTGGTGATTTGGGCGACGTATTGATTATGCCTTATACCGGCGCCGTAAAATTGTCAAAAGGTTCAGAAAAAAATCCATCATCAGGTTATGGGTCAAAATTTTCTCATGATAATGAAAAAGTAAAACCAGGATTTTATTCCGTTAAACTAAATAATGGCGTCGATGTTGAGCTGACTGCATCTGAGCGTGTTGGCTACCATCGTTATCATTTTCCGGCAAAGAGTGATGCGCATATTATTATTGACCTGAAGAATGGTATTAGTGACCGTTCAACAGATACTTACATTGAACAAACCGATGCAACCACATTTAAAGGCTATCGTTTTTCAAGGGGCTGGGCGAAGGACCAGCGATTATTTTTCGCTATAAAGCTATCAAAGCCGGTGGCTGATTTTAAGGTATATAACGATACCACAATAATGCCGGGCAATAGTGCAAAAGGCAAAGGTGTTAAAGGGCTGATTAGTTTCAAAAACTTTTCAGGTGATGTTGACTTGAAGATTGGCATTTCTCCTGTTAGCGCCGATAATGCTTTGGAAAATATTACTGCCGAAATACCTAAATGGAATTTTGATGCTATCGCAAAAATGGCGGATAAAAAATGGAACGATCAATTATCAAAGATTAAAATAGAGGACAGCGATACGACTAATAAAAAAATATTTTATACCGCTTTGTATCATACCATGATCGACCCAACATTATACAATGATGATAACGGTGATTATCTGGGGACTGATAAAAAAGTGTATCATCATGCATCTTTCAACAACTACACCGTGTTTTCGTTATGGGATACTTATCGTGCATTAAATCCACTATACACCATCATTCAGCCTGAAAGAGAAAACGATATTATGCAATCGTTTCTGGCCATTTATCAGCAACAAAACAAATTACCAATATGGCACCTGGAAGGTTGTGAAACCAATACTATGCCTGGCCTCAGCAGTGTGCAGGTTTTAGCCGAAGCTTACCTAAAGGGCTTTAGAAATTATGATACTGCGCTTGCTTTTGTAGCTATAAAAAATTCAATGAACCGCGATGAACGCGGATTGAAATATGATAAAGTGTTCCAATATATACCAGGCGACCGTGTACACGAATCGGTTGCAATAGCGTTGGAATATGCTGTTTCAAGCGCAAGCGCAGCCTTGATGGCTAAAGAGGCAGGCCACATGGATGATTATAATTATTTCAACAAGCGCTATCATAATTACCAAATGTATTATGATTCATCTGTTGGATTTATGCGTGGCAAGATGGCTGACGGTAAATGGAATCCCATATTTAACGCGGCTAAAGCATCGAAGCCTTATATTAATGATTATAGCGAAGGCAATGCATGGCAATACTTATGGCTGGTTCCCGAAGATGTGGAGGGCTTGATTGGTTTGTTAGGAGGCGATGATAAGTTTAATACAAAACTCGATTCGTTATTTACGGTTCCACTTGAACCCGACCCAAATGCGCCACCTGATATTGCCGGCTTAATTGGCCAATATGCACATGGCGATGAACCCAGCCATGCTACAATCTATTTATATCCTTATGCAGGCGAACAATGGAAAACTGCAGAGAAGGCAAGATTCATAATGAAAAATTTATATAAAGCCAATACCGAAGAAGGCATGAGCGGCAATGATGATTGCGGGCAAATGTCGGCATGGTATATTTTATCTTCTATTGGGTTTTATCCTGTGTTTCCTGCAAATGGCGCTTACGTTTTTGGAAGCCCGTTATTTCATAAAGCGGCTATCAAAGTGAAGGGTAATAAAACTTTTACAGTTGAAACCGTTAATAACAGTGCCGATAACATTTACATACAAAATGCTGAACTCAATGGCAAACCTTATAACAAAACATACATAATGTATGATGACATTATGCAAGGCGGCACTTTGAAATTCACCATGGGCAACACACCCAATAAAAATTATGGAGCAAAAAAAATGAATCGCCCGAAATCAATTCATTAATAACGGCACATAAAAAATTTATAGCTTCTCCTGGAAGAGGCATACGCGAAAAGTATGTGCAACAGGATCAGTCTAATTTCTTAATCCAGATATTTCGCACCGCTACTTTAGTAATCGCTTCAATTTCAATTCCGATATATCCTGCCAGGTTATTGGATGAATTGGGATCATCATCTATCATTACCGCCATTAACTGGCCATT
>JBDUEO010000410.1:0-3467 GCA_040002335.1 Parafilimonas sp.
ATTGAAACAACAGGTAACGAAGAAAGAATTACTTTACTAAACCTTAACTCTGCTGAACTATTGTCAAAGTGGTTATATGAAAGTATAGTTGGTTTTCCATTGGATTATGAAGGCACTTTTTGGGAAAAATTAAAAGGCCAGAATTTGATTGCTTTTTTAAGAAAGGCAATTGGTATTGGCCCGAAATATAGTACGATTAGAAAATTGCAAGGCTTAATTAAAGTACTTACAGATTATGATCATTTATACCGCGAAGGCAAGGTGCTAAAACCTGTAATACAGATGGGATTAAATGAATTGCCATCGCTTATAAATAAACCTGAGCTGCAATTGGTAATTACAGGCTTCGATTACTTTAGACAGCGCGTAAGTTTTTTCAGGTCAAATATGGTAAGCGAAACTGATAAGTTTACTTCAAAATATTTTGCCATGCCACTGGCGCACGCAATTCATGCATCAAGCAACGCGCCGCTAAATTATTTTGATGCACCTGCAACTGTTTTACCATTTATTAAAAAGCCTAAACCAGATTTTCAAAGTACACTTCATAGTACAACAACATGGTATTGGGATGGTGCTGTTGCAGGATTTAATAATCCTGTACTTGCCGGTTTGGTAGAAGCGGTAACAAACGGTGCTGCGCCAAAAGATTGTTGTGTGCTTTCAATAGGTACCGGTACAGGCAGTAAAGCAATGTTAGCTGATAAATTGAATTCATCCGATCCTGACGATAAGGCATTATGCACAGCCAATATAAATAACCCGCTTGTAAATGCCGATGCTTCTTTTACATTTAAAAGCGACATTACAAAAATGGCAACAAGTATTCTTGATGATCCTCCCGATAGTGCCACATTTATTGCTTATTCTTTTATGGATCCGGGTTTAAGCAACAATGCAAATTTGATAAGAATTAATCCATGTTACAGCCCGGTTTTAGATGCAAAAACAAACACTTTTGTTGTTCCCAATGTTTATGGTAATGATGCAAATGCTGTTCAAAAATTATTAGCGCTGATTGATCTTGATATGGATGCTGTGGAAAATAACCAGGTTGATATAATAAAAGATTTGTGCGATAAATTTATAACCGCAAACCCTGTTTGTATGCCCAATCAATTAATAAGAGGCGATGTTAGCGGAAGTTATTTAGGCGATGCAACATATAACGCAGCAAAAGCAAGATGGCTGAAATGTATGTAAATTAAAATGCGCCGGCTGCTGCATAAATTCTTTCAATTATATCAACTACTTGTAAACCTTCTTTTGTGCTTGTTGCAGGTTGCGCTTTATGCTGCAATACATCAATTACATTTTGTATAATAAAAGAATGATTGGATGCGCTGCCTTTATGTGTGCCGTAATCATTTTCTTTATTTGATGTTTGCAGTTGCGGCATAGTATAGTTTTTTATGTGGCAATATTCAATTTTATCCATGTATTGCCCGCCAATTTTTATACTTCCATTTTCTGAGATGATGGTAATACTGCTTTCAAAATTTTTATTCCATACTGCGGTTGAAAAATTTAAACAACCTATACTGTTTTCCCCAAATTCAAATGTTGCGATACCGCTGTCTTCAAATTCAGTTAAATGCTGATGATTGAAAGAACGTGTAATTGCATGTATATTTTTTATATCGCCAAACAGCCAGAAAAAAATATCTATAAAATGAGAAAACTGTGTAAACAAAACGCCGCCATCTAAATCTTTTGTTCCATGCCAGTCGCCTTTATAGTAACGTTCATCACGGTTCCAGAAACAGTTTAATTGCACCGAATAAATTTTGCCTAAAATATTTGTATCAACAATTTCTTTTAACCATGCAACCGGTGGCGAATAACGGTTTTGCATTACCACAAAAACATGCTTTTGGTATTTGTTTTCTGCGTCAATAATATGTTGCGCATCTGTTACATGTAAAGCCATTGGTTTTTCAATTACAACATGAATTCCGTTTTGCAAACACGCAACAGCTTGCTGCGCATGCAAGCCATTTGGTGTTGCAATATTTATCACATCAGCTTTAATATTTGATTGAAGAAAATGTTGTAATGAAGAAAAAAAAGGAACGTTGTAAGATGGAATATATAATGCAGAAGATGGTTTCGTATCAATTAACGCAACAAGTGTTGCCTGCGGATTTTGACTGATGATTTCTGCATGGCGTTTTCCAATTTGTCCGCAACCAACTACTGCAAATTTTATTGTATTCATGCTGCTCGAAGATATACTGTACAAGTGAGTGACACAACGAAGATGCCATCTTTACAACTGCTGGTTACATAAAAATTACACTCCACTTTTTGTAACAGAATTATTTTGTAAATAATATGTTGCTCCTGTTGCTTCGCAAGTTGCAACTCCATTTTTATTGAACTGAAGTTTGTTTCCATGTTCACTCATCCAGCCTGTTTGTTTTGCAGGATTACCAATTACCAGCGCATACGCAGCAACATTTTTTGTAACAACAGCGCCGGCGCCGATGAACGCAAATTCATGAATTATAATGCCGCAAAGAATGGTTGCATTAGCGCCAACAGTTACTCCTTTTTTTATGTGTGTTTGTTTAAATTCATTTTTTCTTGAAACATCGCTGCGCGGATTAATAACATTTGTAAACACGCACGACGGGCCAAGAAAAACATCATCTTCACAAATAACGCCATCATATAACGAAACATTGTTCTGCACTTTTACATTATTGCCGAGTACTACATTGTTTGCAATAAAAACATTTTGCCCAATGGTGCAATTTTTTCCAATGTTGCAACCTTTCATTATATGTGAAAAATGCCAGATACTTGTTTCATCACCAATTATTGCGCCTTCATCAATAACAGATGTTGGATGCGCATAAAATTTTTGCTGCATGTTTTAATTTATCAATACAATACTAAAATTATTTTTTTGATTATACATGCGCACACATAAAATGATACTGTCATGTATTATATAAAATAAAAAAGCCTCTGCTAAAAAGCAAAGGCTGTATTGTGAAAAACAATTGATAAAATCAAATGATCTTCTTTATTTCTGTGGTCCGGTTTTAAGGTGTTTATTTTTATCGTGCTGATGTTCTGTATCCGTTTTTCTATCATGATTTGAATTACCATTTTCATTTTCTGATGAACCAGCTTTGCTTCCGCCTGTTCCCTGCCACGATTTTTCACTTTGATTTGAACCTGATTCGCTGCTCATTCCTGTGCCTTTATTATGCGTAGATTGTTGAGAAGTGTTTGCTTTGTTTTCAGTTTGATTACTGTTCCTTTTTTCACTGTTGCCTTCGTTTACATCCTTATTTTTTGTTTTTTCGGATGGATTATTTGTGTTCATAAAAATTGTTTTAAATGATTAACAATGTTCTTAAGAAATCAAATAGTAAGCCATTACATTTATCTCATATACATTTTCAACATCAATAAATCGTATTTAATTTTAATAAGCTGCGTTTATTGCAAAGCTT
>JBDUEO010000411.1:0-3465 GCA_040002335.1 Parafilimonas sp.
AGAGCGCTGACGATCTCGACATGTACGGCGGCGCGTGCCTCGTCGACTTCCGCCCGCGCGCGCACCGTCGATGCCGACGCCCTGGTGATCTGCGCCAGCTCTGCCCCGCCGGTGGAGAAAGTCCACCGCAGCTCGCCCCCGACCAGCCACGCCGAGGCGCGGTCGTTGAGCCGTGTCCCGCTCACCTCGAACGCCCCCTGCGCCGCGAGTTGCGGAATCAGTCCCGCGCGTGCCTGCCGCCGGCCGGCATCGGCAATCTCGACCGATGCGGCCGCGCGGCCCATCTCGGGGCGGGCGGCATCGGCCTCGGCGAACATCGCGGCGAGGTTGGCGGCGGCGGGGTCGTCGAGCTGAATGTTCGAAGGCTCAACCGCGCGGAAGTCGCGATCGATGGGACCGCCCATCAGTCTGTTGAGCTCGGCTCTGGCGATGTCCCCATCGCCGGCCGCCTGAATGGATCGCTGTTGGAGATCGGCGACATGCACGACCAGGGCCAGGACGTCGGCGTCGGTCGCCAGGCCGGCGTCGCGGCGGCGCTCGGCGCGTGCGAGATCTTCGCGTGCCGCGGCAAGGCCCGCCTCCGACGCTTGATACGCCGCCTGCACGGCGATGATCCGGCCGAAGGTTTGCGTTGCCGCAACGGCGAGACCCGAAGCGGCTTCATCCACGGCGGCCTGCGCGATCTCGCGCTGCCGAGCCGCCACGTCATTCGCGGCGCGCCGGCGTCCGCCGTCGAAGAGGACGTGTTCGACGCCGATGGTGGTCTGGAAGAAATCGATCGGATCGGGGTGGTTGAGCGTGTCGATAGCGAAGTTTGTGGCAGCGAAGTGGCGCGCCGCGAGCAGCGAGCTGAAGACGAACACCGGCTGATCGCCGCGCTGCCACGATTCGGACACCGAGACGCGGGGAAACAGTGCCGACCGCGCCTGCGCGACGCCGGCGGCCGCCTCGTCCCTGCCGGCGCGAGCCGCCCGGAGCGAGGCGTTCCGCGCCAGCGTGGCCTGAACTGCGGTCTCCAGCGTCAGCGGCGCCTGCGCTGCGGCGGCGACGGGGGTCAGCAGCGCAATCACGGCACCGACCGCGCGCAGGTGCGCCCGAAATCCGTTGGGGATCACGCGTTCTCAACCTCGCTCAGTGCCGCTCGCAGACGGCTGTCGGCCTCTCGGGCGACAGCCGCGAGCGCCGGGTTGTCACCGACGACGCCCAGCGCGGCGAGCGGCGCCATCGCCGCGACGATGCTCGCTGCCGGTCCGGTCTCGTAGACGATCACATTGCAAGGGAGTAGGAGGCCGACCTCGAGCTCCGCCTGCACCGCACGATCCGCGAGCGACGGATTGCAGGCGCCGAGAATCACGTACTTGCGGAAGTCGCGGTCGAGCTTCGCCTTGAGCGTCTGCTGTAGATCGATCGACGTCAGCACCCCAAATCCTTGAGTCTTAAGGGCATGCGTCGCTTTCTCGACCGCCTGCTCGAACGGCAGGTCGACAGAGACTCTTAACCCGTAGCGCGTGTCCTGCATGGTGGTGGCTCCCGGCTGAGAGATGCAGATCGTGGGCGGACGGTGACAGCCGTCACCGTTTCGCATGGGCGTGCATCTCTTGGCTGATGGCAACAACGAGGAGGTGGCTGATGACACTTGCAAATGAAAGCGTTTGGGACCGCGGCTCCCGAGTGGTCGGCGGCGCGGCGCTCATGGGGCTGGGATGGAGCGGCGTGTTACCGGCGACCTTAAGTATCGTGGGCGTCGTCGTCGGGGCTGTCGCGCTGGCGACCGGCATCATCGGGTGGTGCCCGGCGTACTCGGTGTTCGGCATCTCCACCCGCCAAGGCGCGACCGCGGCGCGCGGTCCCCGCCGGGAGGCGGGTCAGCATCAGTAGAAGCGGTGGGCCGCCGCAGTTCTGAGCCGGGCAGCTACTATGATGTCTGCCGGTGACGAACGCATCCGCGTCACGTTCTTCGTCTGATGACACGGCTCGAGCGATGTACGCGCAGCTCGTGCGCCAGGCGGCGGGCGGCAACCGCGGCGCGATGGAGCGACTGCTGATGCGCGCGCAGGAAACGGCGTATCGGTTCAGCCTGCTGGTCTGCGGCCACCCTCAAGATGCGGAGGATGTGATGCAGGACGCCCTGTTGAAGACCTATCAGCACGTCAGCCACATCGCGGATCCGGCGGCCTTCCGGACCTGGCTGTATACGACCGTCCGCAACGCGTGTCTGATGAAGCGTCGCCTTCACGTGGGGGAGCCGTCGCATTTCGAATCGCTCGACCGCGGCAGGGACTCCGACGAGCGCTCGACCCAGGCCGTCGACGTCGCAGACCCGGCGCGGCGCGTGGACGAGCGCCTGATCGACGGTTGGGGTGATCGACGTCTGCGACAAGCGCTCCACGCGTTGCCGCCGGCGTATCGGCTCGTCATCGTCATGCGCGAGGTCGACGGGCTGTCCACGCGCGAAGTGGCCACGGTCACCGGCATCTCTGAAGCCAATGTGAAACAGCGCCTTCATCGCGCCCGCGTGATGCTGCGACGCAGGCTGGAGCAGTCATGAAGAACGCCTCCCGGCCAGCCTGTACGGCGATGCTCGCGGACATCGCAGCGTATCTTGACGGGGAGCTCGCGGCCGCCGAGTGCGCGGCGATTCAGGCACATTGCGCCGAATGCGCGGGGTGCGCGTCCCTCGTCGAGGACCTGCGCGCGACGCTCGGACTGTGCCGCGGCCTCGCCGAGATGCCGTTGCCCGAATCGGTCCGCGAGCGTGCCCGCGAACGGGTCCGGCGGCTGCTGGACGACGCCGAGCGGTCGTCGCGATAGCGCGAGACACGGTTCGCGGTTGCGCGTGTGCTGCGTGTACACAAGCCTCGACTGGTCTTCACGACGGCTGGCGCGGGTGTTCATCCCGACCACGGTCGGGGTGAGCCATGTGACGCTGCCGGAGTTCCTGCGAGAACGCTCGAATAGAGAGGTCCCCTCACCGAAAGCGGACTATTTTGCAGCGAGGCGAAAAGTCCCGCGGCTCGCCGCCGGGCCGCGACCGCCCCGCGTGCCGAGAATCCGGCTCCTATTGGGTCTGCGGTGATCTGTGGCGCGATAGCGAGTGGCATCCGCCTTGCGCTAGGAACAATCGTCAGATCATGCGGCCGCCGAAACGCGGGAGGACACCATGTCACGAATCATCACGCAGCGGCGAATTCTCGGCGTCCTGGAGCACATCGTCGCGATTGTTGCGGGGTTCATCCTCATGGTGCTCGGCCTGGGCCTGAGCGTCACCATGATCATGCTGCCAGCCGGTCTGGTCATCGGCCTGATCGGGCTGGCGATGTTCATCGGCGGTATGTGCGTGCGGTTCGACTGGATCTGACGCAGGCACGTCGGTCGGCGCATCCGTCCCGCAGATCGTCGTCGGCGTGATCCGGACCACGGGCGTCTCCCGGATCGCGAAGCGTCGCCTTCGGCTTCGTCGTCCAC
>JBDUEO010000412.1:0-3454 GCA_040002335.1 Parafilimonas sp.
ACAATAATGATTTTACGTATGTAGAACATGGATTTTATTATGAACAAATAAAAAATTGTTTGCAATTTTTTTCAAAACAACAATTACTTGTGTTGGATTATGATGATTTGAAAAATAAGCCTCACGAGTTACTAAAAAACGTTTTTCGATTTTTAAATATTGATGAATCGTTTACACCAAACCTTGATGCAAAAAATGTTACGGGCGAATTAAAAAGTAAATATTTGCAACAAAGTATAATTAAAAAGAGCAGCACAAAAAAATGGATTATAGATCATTTAATAGATCCATGGTTGCCAGTTAATAAAAGAAAGTTGCTAAAGAATAAAATGTTCGAGCTTAATACATCAAAACAAAAACAACCTGTTGCTGATGTTCAGGTAAGTGAAGAAACACTTAAAAAAATAAAAGCCCGGTTAAAAGAATTTTATTTACATGACACTGCCCAGCTTGATGAATTACTTGGTACAGGTTTTTATTCAAAATGGTTTGGGCACGAAATTATATCTAAAGATTAACCATTCTGCATTATGTACAAAATCGTTCAAATGGTACCCGCATTAGGTTGGGGCGGGGCACAAATTTTTTGTATTCAATTGTGTAACGAACTGGCAAAAAATCCCGGTTACCAGGTTACGTTAATTTCAATGTACACCTACGACGCGCAAAAACATTTACCACTTTCCATGCTCGATAAAAAAGTGAAACTTATTTCGCTTGGCAAAAAACCAGGTATTGATGTAAAAATGTTTTCAAAAATTTATAAAACATTAAAAGAAATTGAGCCTGATGTTGTTCATACACATTTGCATGCAGGTTATTATTGTTTTTATGCGTATTTAAAACTAAAATATCCTTTTAAAAAAGTGCATACACTGCATAATCTTGCAAAGCAGGATGCGCCACTGCATGGCAGAAAAATGTTTAAATATTTTTTCAAAAAACATATAATTGAAGCGGTCACTATTTCTGATGAAGTGCACAAAAGCGCCGTTGAAGAATATGGGTCTTTTATAAAAACATTAATTTATAACGGATCAGATGAAGTAAAACCAACGCCTGCATTTAACGAAACAGCTGAAAAAATAAATAGCCTCAAAAAAAACGAATCCACAAAAGTTTTATTAAACGTAGCAAGAATAAGCAAGCAGAAAAATCAAAAACTATTGCTTGATGTTATGCGGTTATATGAATCGGAAAATGTAATTGCTGTTATTTTGGGCGATTATGTTGCAAATGATAAAATAATTTATTGCCAATAAGCCAAACAATGTTCATTTTTTAGGAAAAGTTACCAACGTAAGCGATTACCTTTTATGTACCGATGCGTTTGTGCTTACTTCCACTTTTGAAGGTTTGCCAATAAGCCTTTTGGAAGCGCTTTCTGCAGGTGCAGTTCCGGTTTGTACACCTGTTGGCGGCATCATAAATATTGTAGCAAAAAATATTGGTTTTTTAAGTACAGATATTAGTATAGAGGCTTTTTCAAATGCATTGCGATCTTATTTGAATGCTGATGAAGCAACAATTAATAACTTAAAACAAAACGGAAAAGACTTATACAATAAAGAATTTAGTATGAAAACATGTGCAGCAAAGTATGATGCTTTGTATCATTCTGCATAAAAAATTTAATACTTTATTTTTGCAAATTGAAATTATTTAAAAGCACTTATTATTATCAACAATAAATAGTTTATTCACTAATAAAAACAAAAACGCTAAATGAAAATTGTTGTTGTAGGAACCGGTTATGTTGGCCTTGTAACCGGTGCATGTCTTGCAGAAGTTGGTACAGATGTTATTTGTATTGATGTAAATGAAGAAAAGATTAATAACCTGAAAAACGGCATTCTTCCTATTTATGAACCAGGCCTTGAAGATCTTGTAACACGCAACCACAAAAAAGGAAGATTGCGTTTTAGTACCAATCTTGAAGAAGAAATCTTAGGTGCGCAAATAGCTTTTATTGCTGTAGGAACACCTCCCGGCGAAGATGGCAGCGCCGACTTAAAATATGTATTGCAGGTTGCAACACAGGTTGGCAAATACATGAATGGCTATTTAATTGTTGTAACTAAAAGTACTGTGCCTGTAGGTACTGCATTAAAGGTAAAAAAATGCATTAAAGAATCGTTGAAAGAAAGAGTATCAAACTTAGAATTTGATGTTGCATCCAATCCTGAATTTTTAAAAGAAGGCGCTGCGGTTGATGATTTTTTAAAGCCCGACAGAATTGTTATTGGTGTTGAAAATGAAAAAGCAAAATCGTTGTTGCATCAATTATACGATCCGTTTGTATTAAATGGCCATCCTATTTTATTTATGGATATTCCTTCAGCAGAAATGACGAAATATGCTGCTAATGCAATGCTGGCAACAAAGATTTCTTTCATGAATGAAATTGCAAATCTCTGCGAGCGTGTTGGTGCAGATGTAAACGCAGTGCGCAATGGCATTGGTTCAGATCCACGCATTGGTAACCGTTTTATTTATCCTGGGATTGGTTACGGCGGCTCATGTTTTCCAAAAGACGTAAAAGCTTTAATACGTACGGCCGAAGATTTTAAATATGAAATGCGCATATTAAAATCTGTGGATGAAGTAAACGACGATCAGAAAAAAGTAATTTTCGATAAAATAAGGAAGCATTACAATAACGATCTTGCCGGTAAAACGTTTTGTATTTGGGGGCTTTCATTTAAACCAAATACAGATGATATGCGCGAAGCGCCATCGCTTATATTAATAGATGCGCTGCATGAAGCCGGTGCTAAAATTAAAGCGTACGACCCGGTAGCAATTGCCGAAGCAAAACATTTGGTTAATGACAAGGTTGATCTTAAAGAAGATGCAATAAGCGCAACTGAAAATGCTGATGCAATTATTTTGGTAACTGAATGGCCGGAATTTCGTTTACCGGATTGGGCATTAATTTCAAAAAACATGACGGGTAATGTAATGTTTGACGGACGCAATATTTATCATAAAGGTGAAATGAAAAAATTAGGCTTTACTTATTATGGTATTGGTACCGGAAATAAGTAATAGAAATTTATACTTTTTAAGAACGGCATTGTATCATAACAATGCCGTTTTTTATTATCTGCTTTAAATAATACTATCTTACATTCATTATGTACATGTTATAAATGTGAACTAATAAATGAATAAAACTATTTACACTTTTCTTGCTGTATGCATATTGTATGTGCAACAAATTTCTGCGCAGAATTATCACGAAATGTATCGGCCTCAAATTCATTTTTCACCAAAAGCGCATTGGATGAATGATCCTAACGGAATGGTTTATTACAATGGCGTGTATCATCTTTTCTTTCAATATTATCCCGGCGCTTCTGTGTGGGGCCCAATGCATTGGGGGCACGCCATCAGTACTGATTTAATACATTGGAAACAATTGCCTATTGCACTTTATCCTGATAGCCTTGGT
>JBDUEO010000413.1:0-3442 GCA_040002335.1 Parafilimonas sp.
CATAACTTTTATTGCAAAGATTATCCTTACACAGTTGAATACGAAGAAGATGATGATTGGGATCAAATGTTTTATCTGCCAACCTGGGATCCGCAGGTTTCGGCGCTCATGAGTGTTCAGGTTAGTAAACTTATTGTTGAAACACCTGTTGATTATAAATTCAGGTATAAACAATTCAATCTTGCATCATCGCCGCAAATTGTTCAAAAGAATGATAAGATAATTTATACATGGGAAGTGGATAATCTTGCAACAAAACAAGAAGAAGTTTTTCAACCTTCATGGCGCGAAATAATGCCATCGGTTATGTTAGCGCCAACAGATTTTGAAGTAGGAGATTATAAAGGAAATATGAATACCTGGAAGAATTATGGCGATTTCGTAAATGTATTAAAAGAAAATAAAGATGTTTTACCGGATGATATTAAACAGAAAGTTCATTCTTTAACAGATAAAGTAAATGACCCAACAGAGAAAGTTGACATATTATACAAGTATTTGCAGCAAAATTCAAGATACATAAGTGTACAATTAGGTGTTGGCGGCTGGCAGCCTTTTGATGCAAATTATGTTGCTACTAATAAATATGGGGATTGTAAAGCATTATCAAATTATATGATTGCGCTTTTAAAAGAAGCAGGTATTAAGGCTGATTATGTTTTAATAAAAGCCGGACAAGATGAAGAGCCAATTCAAACAGATTTTCCTATTACTCAATTTAATCACGCTACAGTTTGTGTGCCGCTTGGTAAAGATTCTGTTTGGCTGGAATGTACCGATCAAACCAAACCTGCAGGTTATGCGGGCACATTTACCGGCAACCGTTATGCATTATTAATGGATGATAATGGCGGACATATTGTAAGCACGCCATCTTATACTGCAAAAGATAATGTTATATCAAGAAAAATAGAAGGTACAATTGACAATACAGGAAATTTAATTGCAAAAGTTTATTCTCATTATGCTGGTTGCGAATCTGATGATTTGCAATTAAGATTGGATGAAGCTAACAAACAACAACAGGAAGAGATTTTAAAAGAAGAATTTAATATACCGACTTACGACGTAACAAAATATACCTACAAACAAAATAAAAACATCATTCCATCAATTGATGAAGATCTTGATATTACGGCTACAAATTATGCTTCTGCTATGGGCAAGAGATTTTTTTTAATGCCTGATGTGCTCACGCATCAATCAGAAAAAATAGATACTTCTGAAAAGCGTTTGTACGATATTGTTTTAAAAGATCCTTTTACGCACATTGATTCTATCTCGCTAAAATTGAGTGGTAATTATGATGTGGAAAGTTTGCCAAAAGATGTACAGCTCAACACAAAATATGGCAACTATTCAATAAGCTATAAATACGCAGATAATACAGTTTATTGTGTGAGAAAATTTATGCAAAATGATGCGCGTTTCCCTGCATCTGACTTTACAGCGTTTGCCACTTTTATAAATACAATTTATAAAGCTGACAGAAACAAAATAGTTTTTTTAAAGAAAGACAGTTAATCAATATATCAGAACTTAAACTGGTAACCTAAAGTCGCAATACCTTCAAGATAGCCTAATCCTTGCGTAGCTTTATTGCCTTTTGCAGTTGTTGTATTAGCCAGCGCATCTACATATCTTACATAACCGGTTTTGCCTGTTGTTTCAAAAAAGAAATTTTTTGTCATGTACAACCTTAAACCACCTTCAACACTTATATTATAACCGGCAACATGAAAATTATTATTCAGCCTGTCGCCATGATACGTAAAATCTGTACGCGGAATATTTATGCCTGCGCCGGCTTTATAAATAAGCGTTAATAAATTTCTTGTGTTCGCTTTATTTTCAAACAATGTTTTTTGTACTACATAATTTATATGCAACCAGTTCGCACCATCTGTATGTTCAAAGTGTAAAAAGGTTTCAGGGTTTAAAACACTGTCGCCATCTACATGCGTTTTATTAATTGTGCCGGTTACATGTACGGTTTGCCCATCGGTGACAACATATTTTGCATGGTCAAAATTTATCTCGATTGCCCTTGTAAAATCTTTATTTAAATAAAACCCAAAACGATAATTGTATTGCGGAATTGAGATTTGCCCCGGCTCATCTATTATATCATGATAATCTCCTTTATCGTGCGCTTTTGCATGATGCAAAATAAAATTATCTCCATTACTCATTTTAAAATGGATGTTACTGTTGGTATATACTTCAGCATTATAACCCCATTGCAAATACATGCCATAAAATAAATGATGCGCTTCTTTTGGCGGTGCTGCCGTTTGCGCATTTAAAAAAGAATAAAGAAAAAATGCAGGGAGTAATAAGAATAATCGCTTCATATTTAAACGTGTATTACACTTTTGTTTCGGATGCAAAAATAAACATCAGGAAATGTTTTCATGAAAATCTTGATGAACCTGCTATAAAATCATAAAATATTACTAATGAATGACATTGTTTCAGGCGATTGCAAGTTTTACTTTAAAGAATGATTTTTGATATTATAAATAATGAAATCAATAGATAAAAAAATTCCGTTAGGAAAATATATAATATGAATTTAGGAAACTTCACAATAAAAGCAGCTGAAGCCTTTCAACAGGCACAGCAACTTGCATTTAATGCAGGAAATCCATATATAGAAACTGAGCATATTTTAAAAGCTTTGCTTGAGCAAAAGGAATCTCCCGTTGAATATCTTTTAAAGAAAAATAATGTTACGCTTAATTTGCTTGATACAAAATTGGATGAAGCCATTGGTAAACTTCCAAAAACAAGCAGCGAAGGCGGACAATCAATAAGCCGCGATGGAAATAATGTTGTATTGCGTGCAGGTGCCGTATTAAAACAATTTAATGATGAATTTATCACGCCCGAACATTTATTGCTTGCAATAGTTGAAGGCAATGATGCATCAGGCAAATTATTAAAAAGCGCAGGCTTAACTGAGAAAGGTTTAATTACAGCCATCAAAGATTTGCGTAAAGGCGATACTGTAAATTCTCAAACACAAACACAGGAATTTAATTCATTGAATAAGTATGCAAAAAACTTAAATGAAATGGCACGGCAAGGCAAACTTGATCCGGTTATTGGCCGTGATGAAGAGATAAGAAGAACATTGCATATACTTTCACGCAGAACAAAAAATAATCCCATTCTTGTTGGCGAGCCCGGCGTTGGTAAAACTGCAATCGCCGAAGGCATTGCGCATAGAATTGTAAATGGCGATGTGCCTGAAAATTTAAAATCAAAAATTATTTATGCATTGGATATGGGGCAGCTTATTGCCGGCGCAAAATATAAAGGCGAGTTTGAAGAACGTTTAAAAAGCGTTGTAAAAGAAGTGGGCAACAGCGATGGTGAAATAATTCTTTTTATAGATGAAATTCATACATTGGTTGGTGCCGGCGGCGGCGAAGGCGCT
>JBDUEO010000414.1:0-3434 GCA_040002335.1 Parafilimonas sp.
TTTTGCCCTTACTCTTTCCAATGCTAATTGTATCTGCGATTCTCTAGCCTGTGCTTCTGCTTTTTGCAAATCTAAAAAGCGTGTATAGGTTTGTTGAAATACTTTTCCAAAACGCATCAATGTATTGTTCTCTTCATCAGTATAAACAGTGCCTGAAAAGTTCTCGATGTATAAGCCAACGTTATCTAACAACACAGTTGATATGGCAAGTCCGGCGCAGGTAAAATAATATTCTTTTGCTTCTTCAGGCACAGGAAATAATGTAAGAAGCTCTTGATAAAATTTATTCTTTTCTTCAAATGAAAGATGATTGGAAAAGAAATTATTTCCTTTTTCCTTAGCTTTAATAAAGCTGTTCCAATGCGGCGAATCAAAGTAAGGTATGAATATTTCTGAAGGAACTTCACGCTTATCAGCGAGCCAAATGTGCATATCATCACGCTCTTTATAATCCATAATAAAGCCGGCATGTTCAACCTTGATATTTAATTGAACGAATTGATCATACACAACCTGTATTACTTCTTTTAGCTCTTTGCTTTGTTGCATAGCCATACTTCGGCCGCGAACCCTTTCTAATATTGCTTCAATTTCTAATTCACGATTCTGCGCTTCAACTGCTTTTCTTTTTTGTTCAAGTTCTTCAATGGTTTCTTCTAAAAGAATTGCTGTAGTACGTTTTACTTTTTCTGTACGGTCGAGTTTGAATTCTGTAATGTTGAATTCTTTATCAGCATCTTTAATTGATTTTAATAATGCATTTTTTTCATCAGCATTTAAATGCTCTGATTGCTGAATGGAATTTAATATTGATTGAAGATGCTGGTTCATAATTTTTATTATAGTTTGGCTAAAGCAATGGTTTTTTATCCTCAGGCTAAAGCCGGAGGAAATGCATTACATCCAGCTTTAGCTGGATGATAATAATAATAATTTTATAAAATCCAATTGGCTTTAGCCAAATATTAATTTTCTATTTCTTTCAATGCTACCACACATGAAGTAAGATTATGCATCTCTAAATTACCGCCTGTAGCCCTGCCTAATTCTGCATTGCTAAACATACCAGCCATGGGTACATTCCATACATTTTTCACGCCTTCAATTTCCATGCTCATGAGCGGACCAAGCGATACAATTCTTCCGGCACAACTAAACATGATTACCGCATCTGCTTCGGGCATCTCTGTTGCTTTCAATTCTTCAACGGCCTTTATCACCTTTTCCATCACATCAAAATCGGGTGGTAAGGAAAAGCGCACTTTAGCACCTTGCGGTACACTACCGCTGCAATAAAATGAACGGTCGCTCCAATCAACTAAAAGGCCTGGCCGCATAACCGGGTCACCGGCTTCACGCTGCAATTGCAAGGGAAAAGTGGTAGCCAATTCCATCAGCAAGCCTTCATTATCGGGCGAAACATTTTCAATGCCACCATACTTTGCTGTAATATCAAGCACAGGTATATTATCTACTGTAAACACATGGTTGGCAGAACTTTTGGTAACTGTTCTTTCCGTACCTACTGCCTTCCATCCGCAGGTAGCTTTTCCTTTAATTTTTATTTTACTTTCATCCAATGCAATGGCAACAACACCATTATTACTTTCTTTTCCATTAGTAAAAACAAATTGTTCTGAAAAGGTATAATCGTCGCCGGCCATGCCGCCATATACATTTACTTGTGCACCTATTACATCTGCAAAGCCAAACAGCAACTCTTCTGCATCTGTTTCAAGGTGGCTGCCTGCAATAAGAAAGGCAGGTTTTGCAAATTTTTCGTTTGCTTTTTGTGCAATGCTTTTCGCTACATCACGGTAATTTTTTTCAGGATATTCTTCAAAGTAAACCTGGAAATATTCTTTATTAATATCAAGCAGCAGAATGGCTGCTGAACCTTTTTCCGTTTCCTCATCAATAAATTCACCATTAGTTGTGCAGCCAAAAACCGTAATGCTTTGCTGATTTAATAATTCTGTAATTGCAATTCTATCCTGGCTTTTGGAAATAAACACAATAGCTAATGTTGGTTTAAAACCATCACTCATACTTTGTTCCAAAGCAGATTTCAATTCTTCTATTGATTTTGCTTTAATTGATTTTGCTTTCATGATTTATTATTTTATTTGACCAAGCTGTGTCATCAAATCAAGATTATCCAGAAAATCTCTTTCTTCTGCAATCTTGCCATTTTGCATACGCACTAAAGTAACGCCGTCAATACTTACATGTTTTCCTGTTGCCGGCATACCGAAAAACACACCTGTATTATCGCCTGTAAAATTCCAATACTTTACCAATTTATTCCCTTGCCCAAATACATCTTTTATAGTAAATACAATGTTTGAAAAACCTGTAAGATAATTTGCATAGTAAGCTCTTGCACTGTCAATACCAACGCGGTCAGGATTTGTATGCATTACTACATCTGTAGTAAAATTGCTATCATTGAACATATCCAATTTTCCATGATTAACAATTTCATCCCAGGTATATGTGTACATTTTAATGTTCGCTTCAACAGAATCCGTTTTGGTTGTTTCTGTTGTTTGATTTGATGTGCATGATGTAAAAATTAGCGATAATAATAAAATGCATGTTGCTGTTAGTTTTGATGTTGATTTCATTTTTTTTTGTTTTATGATGGTTGTTTATGTATGTATCATTTCTCAAAGAATTAAGCAGTGGATATTCAACTTTTATGCAACATGTTTAGCGAAATACATTATTGCTTTCAGGTAAAACTACTTACACCTAAAAGCGCAAATGTGCTTTTTTAACCAATTAAATAACGCGCAAGTATTTATTAGTTTGGCATAATAAATTTTACTAAAATGGCAATACAATTGTAAATGTAGTTCCCTCACCTTCCTTTGTTTCTACTTTTATTTCTCCGCCATGCGCTTTTATAATTTCATAACTTAAACTTAAACCCAAACCTGTTCCTTCGCCGGTTGGTTTTGTGGTAAAGAATGGTTGAAAAATTTTGTCAATTACATTTTGCGGAATGCCATCGCCATTATCTTTTACAGTTATTTCAATGGTGTTATTTATTTTTTTTGTTTGAACGAAAACGAGTGGTTTGTAATCTACTACGTCTTTGCTAACAGAAAGGTTGTTACGCTTTTTATTCACTGCATAAAAAGCATTATTAAATAAGTTTAATAAAACCCTGCCCATATCCTGCGCAACAATATCCTGCTTCTGAATTGTTGTATCAAAATCTGTTTTAAAATCTGCATTAAAACTTTTGTCTTTGGCACGCAGGCCATGGTAGCTTAAGCGTAAATATTCATCGCATAAAGCATTAATATCTGCCGGTTCTTTTATGCCTGTATTTTTTCTTGAGTGTTGCAGCATGCCTTTTACAATGGCATCTGCACGCTTGCCGTGATGATTTATTTTTTCTAAATTTTGCTTTATATCATTCGAAA
>JBDUEO010000415.1:0-3432 GCA_040002335.1 Parafilimonas sp.
AAGCATGGAATAATCTTACAGATAACAGCGCAAAATTGGGCACGCTACTTATCATTAATAATAAAGTTGTAAATAAACCTGCAGCAATGCCTGCACAAAAACAAAGCGCAGAAACAGTAACGACTCCAGTGCAGCAAACAACACAACCTGTAGTTAATAATGATATAAAAACTGAACCTGCGAAAGCTGATGTAAAAGTTGTTGAAAATAATAATCCTGCACCTGTTGCGCAACCTATAACTCAAGAGGAAAATAATGCGCCTGATGCGGCAACCAATCAAACTAATATTGACTATAAAGGCACAGGATATTTTGCATCTCAGTTTGCAAATAAAAAAGCCAGTGAAACACAAAACGTTTCCGGTATTTCAAAAATTTTTAAAACAGCAAGTGGATGGGCCGATGGCAAATATTATATTCTTGCCAACGATATTGAACCCGGAACTATTGTGAAAATAACTTCTGATAATGGCAATGCAGTATTTGCAAAAGTGCTTTGGAATTTGGGCGATATGAAAGAGAATTCAGGAATTAATTTTCGTATTAGTAATGCCACGGCTGCAGCTTTGCATGAAAACACCGACAGCTTTAATGTTAGTTTAAGCTTTTAACTTATCAGCCGGCAGTTGGAATATTTTCAAAGCCATCAGTTATTTCACCCATTGCAGCTTTTTTCATTTGAACTGCTGTTTTATGGCCAACATATTTTTCAATTCGTTTTTCAACAATAACAATTGCCGGTGTAAGAATTATTGCCATGATGAATTTATAAATGTAATTCATTGTACCAACAGCCAATACTTCTGCCCACGTCCAGTTGCTGCCAAACTTAAATGCAATCGTTAATACAATGTAACTGTCTACCAATTGCGATACAAGCGTTGAACCTGTTGCACGCAACCAAATATGTTTATCACCCGTTATTCTTTTTATGCGGTGAAAGATGGTTACATCAACAATCTGGCTTACTAAAAATGCAGTTAAGCTTCCAAGAATAATCCACATGCCTTGCCCAAAAATTCCGTTGTAAGCAGTTTGCATATTTGCAACGCCTTTTGTTTCGTTTGAGGTGATCCAAAAATCTGCCGGCGGAATATGTATGCTGCTATAAAACATAATAAAAGCATAACTGATTAATATTACCGCAGTATAACTTATTCTTCTTACTGCTTTCGGGCCATAAAATTCATTTACAATATCCGTCATCACAAATTCCAATGGCCATAATAAAACGCCGCATGTAAGATTGAATGATAAGCCGCTTTCACCAAACAATGTAAGGTTTGAAGGTTGCCATCCGAATAATTTTTCAAGTGAAAATATTTTTGTGCCGATGCATTCTGCAATCAATGCATTCGCAACAAAAAAAGCGGTAAAGCCAAGAAATAGTTTGGTTGGTTTGTCTTTAAGTATATTATCAATCATGCAGTATAAAGAAAAAGTAAATTTGAATAAGAAAGAAAATAATGTTTGTATATAATAACCAAAGCGGAATTTTTCTTTTTCTTATGCGTGACAATAATACCAACGCAAGTATAAAATTTAAAAGATTTATAAACATAGCAGAAAACCCTAAGATCACCGAGAACTCAATTATTGGTTGCGGTAAATAAGTGGGTGCAGTTGTATAACGGAAGATCATACAAACAATAAAAAAAATATTGCAGATGAATGCAATTCTGAATAAAATGCACAACCGGCTTGCCTTTTCCTGAACTTCAATTTCCTGTATTTCTTCCATGTGCAAATATAAATTTCAGTTACAAATAATTGATTTCACCTTTTCGCAAAACGCAGCAATGCAAATAATGAAACAAGCGTCCATGCACCTTCTAAAATTATAAACGGCCAATAATGTAAACGCACAGATGCATAACCTGCAATGCCCGCACCTAAAAAATTAAGGCCTATATATATTATACTGTTCTGAGAAATTTTATTTATAAGATTTAATAAATAGGCAAGCAATAAAATTGTTACGCCAATTGCTCCAATCCAGTCAGTTGTATTCATACATAAAAATTACAATGATGATTAATTACTAAAACTAAATTTATGGTTGTATAACTTTGCGCACCCATGGCTAACGCAAATATGCAATTACAGGTTGAAATAACCAACAAACAAATTCTTCGCATTGCGTTGCCGATCGCCGCATCTGTTCTTGTTCCCAATATAAACTTTATAACAAATAATATTTTTCTTGGCCATTTAAATCAGCAGGCTTTAGCTATTGCCGGTATTACGGGCGTGTATTATCTTGTTTTTGGTGCCGTTGGCATTGGGTTAAGCAGCGGCTTGCAGGCATTAATGAGCCGCCGTGCAGGTGAAAATAAAATTGAAGAAGTAGGTTTACTTTTTTTGCAGGCCGTACGTATTGCCATTGCGTTTGCCATTACCGGAATTTTAGTTACATATTTTATTGCACCGGTAATTTTAAAAAATTCTTTGCATAGTGATCAAGATATAAAAATGGCTACCGATTTTTTGCGCATCCGTATTTGGGGATTGCCGTTTTTATACATCTATCAAATGCGTAATTCGTTATTGATAAGCATTAATCAAAGTAAATATTTAATTGTTGGAGCACTTGCTGAAACTATAGCAAATATCTTTTTAGATTATGCTTTTATTTTTGGTCATTTTAGTTTTCCGGAACTTGGTTTTAATGGCGCAGCATATGCATCTGTAATTGCAGAATTAACCGGGCTTGTAACCATTTTTAGTATCATACATTTTAAAGGCATTGGCAAAAATGTGCATCTTTTTAAAAACAAACGTGTACACCGCAATTCAATTAAATTAATTCTGCAGCAATCTTCACCCATTATGCTGCAGTTTGGATTAAGCGTGGCAAGCTGGGAATTTTTTTATATAATGATTGAACATAAAGGCACACAACCGCTCGCCATTTCAAATATTATGCGCAACCTGTTTGGCATTTTTGGATGTTTTGCCTGGGCGTTTTCAGCAGCAACCAACAGCATGGTAAGCAATATTATTGGCCAGAATTTACAGCATCGCGTAAAAGAACTTTTGTTTAAAATAATGAAGCTGGCATTAATGTTTTCTGTAAGTGTTGCCATTCTTATCAATCTTTTTACAAAATTATTTTTAAGCGCTTACGGGCAATCAGAAAGTTTTATTGACGCTGCTATTCCCGTTGCAAGAGTTATTTCTGTTGCACTAATTTTTCAATCCGTTTCTGTTGTTTGGCTGAATGCAGTTGTAGGTACAGGAAACAGCCGCCGCAATTTATTTACAGAATTGTTTGCTATTATTTTGTATTGCGTGTATGTAATTCTTGTGCTTGCACATTATCAGCTTTCTATAACTATTGGCTGGATGGCTGAATGGATATATTGGACGGCACTTTTAATTCCATCATATTGGTATATGCAAAGCAATAAATGGATGGAGAAAAAAATATAA
>JBDUEO010000416.1:0-3406 GCA_040002335.1 Parafilimonas sp.
CATACGCAACTGTTTCTTCCATTGTAATATTTGCAATAGGAATTAAAGGACAAACATCTGTTGCGCCCATACGCGGATGTTCACCTTTATGTTTGCTCATATCAATTAATTCACCTGCTTTTTTTATGGCTTTACATGCAGCATGAATAACAGCTTTGGGTTCGCCAACAAATGTTACAACGGTTCTGTTGGTTGCTTTTCCTGCATCAACATTTAATAAACGAACACCTTCAACGCTTTCAATTTCATCAGTAATTTGTTTGATGATGTTCAGATCATTTCCTTCACTAAAATTGGGAACGCACTCTATAATTTGTTGCATAAGGCAAACCTATTTAAAAGATGTGCAATACTACCAAGATTAAATTTTTTATCAACTAAAACTATCTAATATTTGAAGATAAATGATTAAGAAAAAATTAATAAAACTTTCAGGCTGGGGGAATTATCCGGTAATTGAAACTTATGCAGTCAATTTAAAAAATCAAACAGATGCAAAAGATATAATAGATGAAGAAGTAATTGCAAGAGGACTTGGAAGAAGCTATGCTGATCAGGCAATAAATGATAACAGAACAGCCGCTTTGTGCATTGGTTTAAATAAATTTTTAGCTTTTGATGATACAACAGGAATACTCGAATGTGAAGCAGGCATTAGCTTAGAAGATATTATTAACGTATTTGCTCCACGAAACTGGTTCCCGATGATTTGTCCTGGAACAAAGTTTGTAACTATTGGCGGCGCTATTGCAAATGATATTCATGGTAAGGCGCACCATTCTGATGGTTCATTCGTAAACTGTGTACTTTCTTTTTCAATATTGTTAGCTGATGGAAAAATACTAAATGCATCACGTGAAGAAAATAGTGATTTGTTTTGGGCGAATTTTGGAGGCTTGGGTTTATTGGGAATTATATTGACGGCAAAGATTCAGTTAAAAAAAATTGAAACAACTTACTTTAAACAGAAGGCAATAAAAGTAAATAATCTTGATGAGTTACTTTCGGCACTTAATGATTATGATAAAACATTTAATTATTCAGTAGCATGGATTGATCCATCAGCAAAAAACGGCAAACTTGGAAGCGGAGTTCTTACTGTAGGAAACCGGGCTTTATATAATGAACTTCCTAAAAAATTAAAATCCAAAGCACTTAAACTGCATACAAACAAAAAGATAAACCTGCCTTTTTATTTACCTGATTTTGCTTTGAATAATTTCACTTCTAAAATATTAAATAGGGCTATTTTTTATATGCAAAATTCTCAAAAGGAGTTTGTTCATTACGAAAAATTCTTTTTCCCATTAGATATGATTGGCAACTGGAATAAAGGTTATGGTAAACGTGGATTTATTCAATACCAATTTGTAATTCCGAAAGATGATAACATTGAAAACCTTAAGGCAATTTTAGAATCTATTGTTTCAAGCGGATGCACACCTTTTCTAAATGTTTTTAAAATTATGGGAAAGGCGCAAGGCATACTTTCATTTCCTTTTGAAGGTTACACATTGGCTATTGATTTTCCAATGTCAGAAAAATTAAAAAAATTTATTCCCCAATTAGATAAAAAGGTACTTGATGCAAACGGAAGATTATACTTAGGTAAAGATGCTTTGTTAGATAGGAATACTTTTAGAAAAATGTATCCACAGGCGGAAGAATGGTTAAAAATAAAAGCAAAGTACGACCCTGATAATATTTTTACTTCCAACATTTCGCGAAGGCTTGGCTTAACTTTGTAAAGTAATAAAAGCAGAAGCTAACTTAATTGTTCAATAATTCTTCTTCAATAATATCATTTTCTTTTTTCTTATAAAAGATCATTCCCAGCATCATAATAAAGCTTGTAACAATTACAATAAAAAATAAGATACCTCCCTGTAATTTTTCTGGATGATAGGCTGCAGGAATTTTATAAAATAATAAAATGGTTATTAATCCACGCGGAATAAAAAATACTTCCGGGTAAACACTTTCTTTTAAAAAGAAGCGCAGGTACAGGTAGCGTATTATTAATAAAATAACAACGGTGATGCTGCCGATAATAATAATTTCATTTGATGCAATGGAGTTTAAATTAATAGTATACCCAAATAATAAAAAGAAAAAAGTACGGATAAGAAAAGATGTTTCTGCTGTAATGGAATGCAGCAAATGCGTGGCTTCCTGTACTTTTTCTTCAGAAAATAAAGCTTTGATTTTCGGGAATTTTATCAGCGGCCAATTGTTCATCAGTAATCCAAAAAAAAGAATGATAAGCAAGGAAGGCAATTCCATAAGTTTACCACCTTCATACAACATAACCAGTAACGCAAAAACAAGAAAGAACTTTACATTCATAGTTGTTTTTGTAAGAATAATAAATAATAATATTGAAAAAATTACAGACAGCAATATTGCAAGAAAAATACTAAGAAAAAAACCACCGATTGCATGGCCGCTTAAAATTTCGGTACCAATAAAATAATTGAATAAAATAATGCCGAGTACATCTGAAAACGAAGCTTCGTAAACAAGAAATTCTTTTTTTGCGCCGGAAAGATGATGCAGGCTTGGTATAACAATTGAGCTGCTCATGATAGATAACGGAATAGCATATACAATGCAGCTTCTCACCGGCTCGTGCAGCCAGTAATAAAACGCAGCACTAACAGCCGTAAAGGAAAGAAGTAATATAAAAAATGCGGCCAAAAAAGAATTTGTGATAAGTTTTATTTTACTGCGGCCGAGTTTAAGGTCAAGACCAGCTTCAAGCACAATCATAATTAAACCAATAGTGCCAAAAATTTCTGTTGTGTTTGCTGGTATAGGTAAAATCCAGTTTTGTGTGTCTGCAACCTGCCGTATAATAATGCCTGCCAAAAGCAGTAACAATACTGAAGGAACTTTAATGTAATTGGATACAATAGAAAATAAGTAAGACACTACTACAATGCTGCCTAATAAAATTAAAATCCATTCTGTTGAAAAGTTTGGCATGCATGTTTTTTATAGTTGTTGCAAGTATAAGCATTTGAACTGTGAAGATTGCCACAATTTGTTTAGCTGTTTATTATATTAAAAGCACTGAATTGATTTTATTTAATGAACATGCTATTCAGCAATTATTCATCTTTCTTTTTTAAGAACTGCATCACCATTGTTGCAAATTCCGGTGTGGCTGCAGCATGATTATGATCGCCGGGCGTAACTGCAATTTCGCCGTTTGGAAATATAGACGCAAGCTCTTGTGCGTTGCCATTATCAATATCACTATCACCATGAATTACTAATACATTGTTTTTAATTTTAGCCAGTATTTCTTTTGGTGTTGATGGCTGATATTTTTGCAACAAGGCAAGCGCTTTTTGATCTAACCCTGATTGTTGTACATACTGCACCATGCTGTGTAAAGATGCAA
>JBDUEO010000417.1:0-3403 GCA_040002335.1 Parafilimonas sp.
GCCTGTTGAAAAAGGTGGCACCGGACGAAGGTTTATAACAGTGACCGAATCAAATAAAAACGGAAGAACATTACCGAACAGCGGCAACATAGGCGGGCGCTTCGGAACTTCCAAACTATACCATGCTGTTTCGCCACGTGCAGTGGTGTTTGTTATAAGTGAATTCCATTCATCTGGGTTACCAACGGCCGCTCCGGCATGATCTGCTTTTGCCCTTGCTGTAAATAAAGATGCAATCTGCCTGCCTAATGCTTCGCCTGCTTTTATATCGGTACGTGTTGCCGTTCCGCTTTGTATAGTTGCCAGTTCTTCATCATCAAGTTTTTGCTGAATAGTTGCAACTTCAGTAGGAAACATCAGCTTCATTATTTCTGATGTTACGCCTGCTAAAACGCCTGCTTCTGAAGGATAGGATGGAAGATCTGTTTTTCCATTCATTGCATTTACACTTGAATCAACAGTATATGGTGCAGGTTGATTATATAATTTTTTATAGTACCAGCAAGCCACCAATGCATCATATTGTGCAGCGCTTAAATAGGCATAAGCACGTGCCGCAAATGGTGGATTTGAAAACGGAAACTGCGGGTAATTAAAAGGATTTAATGAATTTGGAATTGGATATGTGCCGTCTTCATTTTGATAAGGCGGCAAGTTATGTTTTGCAACCAGCTCACGTATTGTTTCATTCCATCTTAAAACCCCACCTGCACCCCAATAACGTATTTTGTTTATATCATCTGCATTTAAATCTCTTTGATAACCTTTTATTTCATTAAGGTCTGCAAGGTAAGCAGATGAGTTGGTTAACGGCGGTGCCGCAACTATAAATGAATCGGGTCTTGAAAGTAAAACCGGTTTCCAGCTTCCGGCATTTAAATCTTCTGAAACAGGATTAAGTGCAGGAATATTATCCGTTCTGTTTTCGATGTGTTTTGAGCATGACATAAATATTGAAGCGACTACAATAATGTCCGTTGTTATTAAAAATATCTTTCTCATAATTTTTGTTTTAGGTGTTTAGCGTAGTCCGCAAAGTTTGCATGAATGTGAAGGGTTGACTTTTGCATGAGCAAATGGAATGATATAAAAAACAGAACCATTAAATTCTGTTGCCTGTCCAACATTCCTTCCATTAATTACATAACTGCTTCCTGCTTCCAGTGAAAGCGATGGCAATTTTTTTACAAACGTGTATTTAAAATGCACGCCTGCAATACTTGCATTCATTCTGTTGCTTGGAAAAGGCATGTCGTTTCTGCGAATATCAAAGCCGCCAAGTGTTCTGTTTTGCTGAAAGAATGCTTCAGCAATCAAACGAAAACTTCTATAACCTGTTCTTACATTAAAGCTTGCCATATCAGGCATTTCCACTTTATTGGTAAGATGCATTTCTGTGGTGTAATACGCTGTGCGGTCAATAGTAATATTACTTCTGTATTGATAGGTGCCTGAAACAGTTGCGAAAAATGCGCGATGTTGATAATCGGCCATTATTCTTCCAGAGACAGTATTGCTATGCAAGCCTAAAGTAAGCGGCAAATAATCTGCCTGGTAATTGCTTGCAGGTGTTGAAGCACCCGCTAATCCATACAACGAAAAAACAGAATTTGAATTTAATTTTTTTTCTATTGGCATCCATTTTAGCCATAAAGAAAAATCCTGTATTCCTTTAGAGCTGTGTAATGTTCCGGCAGATGCTTTTGTGCTTATATATGGAATACCAAATAGCAAGTTCAGCTTATCTGTAATTCCATAATTGCCCATAAGCGCATACGAGTTTGCAGAAACAGTTCCGAGATTTTGATTGCTTCTTTTTAATGTTCCTTCCCAATAATTTTTCCAACTGCTGTGGCTGTAAGTACCACCAACACAAAAATTATTTTTAGCCATCATAAGCGCATCAATATCAGTTTGTGCTTTTACGGCAAAATGAAATGATATAAATAATGTGAACGCAAAGCAGGTGCGTTTAATAAATGGTTGCATTTGTAAGATATAAATAATAAATAAAAAGATTACATGGCTGTGTTTTACAGCAGCAAAATATAGCAATGCATGAGACAGCTATACAAATAATAAAAGGAATTAAGCTTCAGGAGGCTGTTCAGGTGTTGTGCCTTCGCCCTTTTGTAAAGCGAAAGAAAAATTTGCAAATAGTGCATTCTTTATTGGGGCTGAATATGCATTAAAAGAAGTTGTTTGTAATGCTTCATAATCGCTCACAACAAGTTTTGTAAGATGGCCATCATTGCCCGATTGTTTTGGAGAAGTATTATTTTGAAGATCGTTCTGTGTTTTAAAAATATCGTTCTGTGCAGTTTGCAATTGCATTTTTTGTACATCCGGCAAACATTGCAATATTAAATTTCCGTTAGAAATTTTTTGTTTTACATAATGATAGATTTTGCCGTTCAATGTAATCTCACCATCCTTTCGTTCAAAATCTTTTGAATCATGTAAATAAGGCATTGAAAGGGGAACAGTAATGGTTATAAGCGCTGCTTCATCATAATTATTACGATCAAGATTTGCTGTTAGTTCTTTATCGGCTTTTTGTTGCAGCACATTAAATAAAAACCTGTATCCAATAAAATTGAAAACAAGTAAGAAAAGCAATAATATGGTTGCAACCTTTTTCACGTAGTCGCGGCAAAATAAAGTATTAATCTTAAGACACAAAAAAATATATTCTGTTGCATCTATTTATTTACTTTAAACTTTCAAAAAACATTATAACATATTTTATTTAAACTTATGAAACATTACGATGCAATTGTAATTGGTTCAGGGCAAGGTGGAACGCCGCTTGCAAAAAAACTTGCAAAACAAGGCTTAAAAACAGCAATTATTGAACGAAGATTTATTGGCGGCACCTGCGTTAATGATGGTTGCACGCCAACCAAAACAATGGTAGCTTCCGCGCGCATGATGCATCTTGCAAAAACAAGTAAAGCGCTTGGAGTAAACATACAAAACGCGCAATTGAATTTCAAAAAAGTTATCAGCCGAAAAAATAAAATAGTAACAGAATTTAGAAATGGCGCTGAAAAAGGTTTACGAAAAACGAAAGGCTTAGATATTATTTTTGGTGAAGCAAGCTTTATAAATAATAAAGAATTAAAAATTGCTTTGAAGAAAGGTGGTGAAAAAAACATAACTGCAGACAAGATTTTTATCAATGTCGGAGGCAGGCCAACTATTCCTGATATTGAAGGATTGAATAAAATTGCTTACCTCAACTCCACAAGCATTATGGAGCTGAAACAATTGCCGGAGCATTTAATTATTGTAGGCGCCGGTTATATCGCGCTTGAGTTTGGGCAAATGTTTCGCCGCTTTGGAAGTAAGATTACTATACTCGAACATTCGGTGCGCTTTCTGTCAAAAGAAGATGAAGATG
>JBDUEO010000418.1:0-3402 GCA_040002335.1 Parafilimonas sp.
AGACGATCGACCCGGTGCCCGCGTTGATGACGATGCCCGGCTCGTCGCGCGCGCCGGCGACCAGCCCGATCAGCGCGTCGTTGACCACGAGCACGCGCGACTTGTAGCCGATGCGCCGCATCACCGCGCGAACCGTCAGCATCTCGTCGTCGCGGTCGACCCCGGCGATGCCGAGGCAGATCGCCGCCGGCGTAATCGCGCGATCGCCGATCGCCGCCTCCATCGCCTCGTGCAGGATCGTTTCGACGGCGAGCTCACCCGCGGTGTGGAGGTTGGCGCCGGGGCCGCGGCCCCCCGCCACGATCGCGCCGTGCTCGTCCGCGAGCAGACAAACGGTCTTGGTGCCGCCCGCGTCGATGCCGAGAACGTGCATGGATCGATTCTATGCTACGCTCTCCGCGTTTCATGCCTCACGCGCTGCTGCGCCGTGCGTTCGCGGCGATCGCCGCTCTGCTGATTCTGATCGTCTCGCCGGTCCGCGCACAGGAAGAAGTCCGCGCGCTCTGGGTCGTGCGCACCACGCTGGCCTCGCCGTCCGCCATCTCGACGATGGTCGCGGCAGCAAAACACGGAGGGTTCAACACCCTCCTGGTGCAGGTACGCGGCCGCGGCGACGCCTACTTCCAGCAGGGGATCGAACCGCGCCCGGAGCTGCTCGCGGCGCAGCCCGCCTTCGATCCGCTGGCCACGGTCATCGCCAAGGGTCACGAAGCCGGTCTCCAGGTCCACGCATGGATTAATGTCAACCTGATTGCCGGCGCCGCGGACCTCCCGGCTGCGCGCGATCATATCGCCTACCGGCATCCGGAATGGCTGATGGTGCCGCGAGCGCTCGCGGTGGAGCTATCGACCGTCGATCCTCGTAGCCCGGGGTATGTTGGACGGCTGGCGCGTTACGCGCGGGCGCAGTCAGCTGAGATCAAAGGGCTGTATCTCTCTCCCGTGACGGCGGAATCGACCGCGTATACGACCTCCGTCGTGCGTGATCTCGCGCAGCGGTACGACATCGACGGCGTCCACCTCGACTACCTCCGATACCCGAGCAGCGACTTCGATTACAGCCGCGAGACGCTGGTCGCGTTTGGCAGCTCGATCGTGCCGGATCTCAGCGTGAGCGATGTCCGGCGCTACGATGCCGAGGCGGCGGCAGGCGATCCGCTCATCTACTCTCAGGCATTTCCGGAACGATGGCGTGGCTTTCGCGTCGCCCCGCTGACGGCGCTACTGACCTCGCTGCGCGCCGTCGTGAAGACGGTGAGGCCAGCCGCAAGGCCGGTCGCGGGTGCCCATCCGCTCTGGGTTGGAATCGGCGCGTTCCGCCTGTCATCGGAGCAGATCATGGACAACGTTCAGACGGCTCGCCGCCTCAATGTCGGCGGGATCATTCTCTTCTCCTACGACAGCGTCGCCGAGTCGAAGAACGGTCCCGGATATGTGGCCCAGGTTGGCCGCACCGCCTTTCAGTTCTAGGCTTTCAGTTCCAAGTTCCAAGCTTCATGGGCTTCTCCCCCATTGACTATGTGGTGCTGGCGGCCTACCTGGCCGGCATCACTATCTTCGGCAGCCGGTTTCGCAAGTCGCATCACTCCGTTAAGGACTATTTTCTCGGCAACCGGCAGACGTCGTGGGTCGTCATCAGCCTGTCGATCGTCGCGACCGAAACGAGCACGCTGACCCTGATTGGCGTGCCGGCGCTCGCCTATTCGGTGTATCCGCGCGCGGAACAGGGCGGCAGCTTCACCTATCTGCAAGTGGTGGCCGGCTACATCGTGGCGCGGTTCGTCATCAGCGCGCTATTTATCCCGGCGTACTTCCAGGGCGAGATGCTGACGGCATACGAGCTGCTCAACCGCCGGTTCGGTCCGCACGCCAAGCATTTCGCCGCTTCCCTCTTTCTAATCATGCGGGCGCTGGCCGAAGGCGTCCGCGTGTTCGCGGCGTCACTGGTGCTGGCGGCCGTGTTGAGCGCCAGCGTCCCCGGACTGCCGCATCTGTGGCTCTGGTCGATCGTGATCGTCGGACTGCTGACGCTGGTCTACACCTTCGAAGGTGGGATCGCGGCGGTGATTTGGACAGACCTCGTACAACTGGTGATTTATGTCGGCGGGTCTCTGCTCGCCGCCTACATGCTCGTCCGGCTGGTTCCCGGCGGCTGGCCGGCGATCCTCGACGATGCCCGCGCCTCCGGCAAACTGCAGTTCGTGTCGTGGTCGTGGGACCTGACGGTGCCGTTCACGTTCTGGGCGGGCCTGATCGGCGGCTGTTTCCTGACGATGGCCTCCCATGGGACCGATCAACTGCTGGTTCAGCGCCTGCTGACCTGCCGCAATCAGCGAGAAAGCCAGCTCGCCTTGATCCTCTCGGGATTCGTGGTGCTGGGCCAGTTCGCGCTGTTTCTCACAATCGGCATGATGCTGCACGCATATTACGCTGTGCACCCGCTGCCGCCGATGGCCACCAACGACGAAATCTTTCCGGCCTTCATCGTCCGCAGCCTGCCTCATGGCGTCGCGGGGCTGGTGATCGCGGCGATTTTCGCGGCGGCGATGTCGAACTTGAGCGGCTCGCTGAACGCGCTGGCGTCGACATCGATTCTCGATTTCTACCAGCCGCTGGCGGGCGCCCGGGTCAGCGAGGAGAAGCTGCTGAAGCTGTCGCGCTGGCTGACCGCGGCTTGGGGTTTGGTACTGATTGCCATCGCCATCATGGCACGCGGCTGGGGATCCGTCTTCACGGTCGGTTTGACGATCGCCTCCATCGTCTACGGTCCGATGCTCGGCGCCTTCCTGCTCGGCGTCCTGGCCAGAAGCGCGAACGAACGCGGGGTGATGGCCGGCATCGGGGTCTCACTCGTCGCCATGATCGGCGTGCGGGTGTTCACCCCGCTGGCGTGGACCTGGTATGTGTTGGCCGGCACTGCGATCTGCATGGCGGTGGGTCTGATGGTGAGCCGTGTCGGTCGATGAGGCCGGCCGGGTCATCGAGGAGGCGGTCACGGCCCGGGTCTTCCCAGCCGCCGCCATCGAGGCCGGCGCCGCCGATGGCATCATCTTGTTCCAGCAGTTCGGCGGCCTGACGTTCGAACCGGACACGCCCGCCACCATCCGGGACACGATCTTCGATCTTGCGTCGCTCACCAAGCCGATGGTGACGACGCCCATCGTGATGGGGCTGATCGAGGCAGGATCGCTCAGGCTGGACTCGCGAGTGGCCGATTTTTTCGACGACTGGCGCGGCCCCGACCGAGAATCGGTGACCGTTCGCGATCTGCTGGAGCATGCGTCTGGACTTCCGGCCCGGCTGGTCGACGCGCCCCCGCTCACCCGACGCGAGTTCGAGCACGAGATCGGCACCATCGCGCTCGAATACTCGCCACGCTCGTGTTCGGTTTACAGCGATCTC
>JBDUEO010000419.1:0-3358 GCA_040002335.1 Parafilimonas sp.
TCTTCATTGTAATTCCGCAAATTTTGGCTGCAGCTATTTTAGGTTTTTTTATAAAAAATGTTTTTAATGATGAAAGCGTTTATGCGTTACTTATTGGCGGGATATCTATGGTAATTGCAGGCTTCTGTAATTTTATTGTTAAAGAAGATAATGTAGAAACGGCAACGGAAATAACAGAAGATGTAGAGCGTTTAAGAAATCCTGTTAATATAATTTGATGTTGTTAATACGGTCAGATGCTTCAAAAGCATCAGACCGATAAGCAGGAACTTTATTACGTTTTAGACATTGCAAGATGTCAGATAAATATTCATTAATTCAGATCATTTAAAAAAAATCAATCGTGATAAAAAAGCTTTTTTACTTTTTACTTTTTACTTCAATTTATACATCATTATCTGCGCAAACAATTGATATTTATCCAACGCATTGGTGGGTTGGAATGCAAAACCCAAATGTGCAGTTGATGATTCATTCAACAAAAATTGCAGATAAAATTCCAATGATAAAAATGCCGGCAAGCGGAATAAAAATAGCAAATGGAATAACACTTACTAAAATTGAAAGAACTGAAAATTCAAACTATATTTTTTTAGATGTTGTAATTGGTAAAGATGCAAAACCCGGCAAATACATATTCAGTTTTGGACAAGGCGATAAAAAAATAAATATCAACTATGAATTAAAAGAAAGAAGAAAAGGTAAGGGCACTTTATATGCACAAGGCGTTACATCTGCAGATTTAATTTATCTTATTATGCCTGATCGTTTTAGCAATGGCGATCCATCGAATGACAAGTTCAGCGACATGAACGATACATCATCTGACCGCAACAATCCTTTTTTAAGGCATGGTGGCGATTTGCAAGGAATCAGCAATCATCTTGATTATTTTAATGATCTTGGTATAACAACTTTATGGCTTACGCCTGTTGTTGAAAATGATATGAGCTTAACTAATGAAGGCGGCGTTAAGCGCAGCACGTATCATGGTTATGCTTTTACAAATCAGTATAAAATAGATAAACGTTTTGGCGGCGATGAAGCATATATAAAAATGATTGATGCAGCACATGCACATCATTTAAAAATCATACAGGATGCAGTATATAATCATCTTGGTGATAAACATTTTTTGTTTACAGATCCGCCTTCCAAAGATTGTTTTAATCAATGGCCAACATATACAAATACAACATATAAAGACCAACCATTGGTTGATGAATATGCGTCAAAAAAAGATTATGATATTTCAGAAAAAGGATGGTTTACACCTTTTATGCCTGATATTAACCAGCGCAATGCTTTCATGGCAAATTATTTAATTCAATATGCTATTTGGGCTGTTGAAGAATATGGAATTGATGGCTGGCGCGTTGATACTTATTTTTACAGCGACCGTGATTTTTTAAATAATATCAATACAGCATTATTAAAAGAATATCCGCACATAACAGTGTTTGGAGAAACGACGATGCAAAGCGTGACAGAGCAAGCATATTACACACAAAATAATATTGATGCAAAATGGAAAAGTAATTTACAGGGTTGTATAGATTTTGAATGGGAAAGTGGCGCACTTGCAACGCTAACAGAAGATGGTGTAACACGTTTATATAATGTTTTGGTGCAGGATATTTTGTATAAAGACCCAATGCGCAACGAAATATTATTAGATAATCATGACCAGGACAGATTTTATTCTGTAATTGGCGAAGACTATAATAAGTATAAAGAAGGAATTGTTTTATTGCTTACACAGCGCGGCATTCCGCAGTTATATTATGGTACAGAAATATTGATGAAGAATTTTAAAAATCCAAGTGATGCTGAAGTAAGAAAAGATTTTCCCGGTGGCTGGCCAAATGATTCAACAAATAAATTTTTAGCAGGCGAAAGAACGCAACAGGAAAATGATGCATACAATTTTGTAAAAACGCTGGCTCATTTCAGAATAAATTCTTCAGCATTGCAAACAGGAAAGTTCATGCAGTATGTTCCTGCAAACGGATTGTATGTGTATTTCAGGTATGATGATAAGCAAACTGTAATGTGTGTTATTAATACAGGCAAAAAAGAACAGTCAATAAATTTTTCTGATTATGCTGAACGCACCAAGGGTTTTTCAACAGCAGTAAATGTTATGAATAATATTTCGCAATCAACTTCATCAGCTATTAATATTGGTGTTAATCAAAGTCTGGTATTTGAGCTTAAAAAATAAAAAAAGGTTGTTGCAAAAACAACTTTTTTAAGAAGATTATCTCCAATGGCCTCTTCTCCAATAATAACCTTTACCTGTATGCATCCAGGTGCCGGTTATATAAGTTCGATGTCCGCGCGGACGTGCCCAATAACCATTGCGGTAAGTGTAGTTGCCGCCGCTCCAATACCAATTTCCATAAATCCAAACATAACCAGCACCAGGCGTAGCCGGTCTTGCATAAACCGGTACTGCCGGTTGATCTGCAACAGTATATCGTGAAGGGCCGCAACTGCTAAAAACAATTGCACTTGCAACAAAGTTTAAAACGATCATTAAATTTTTCATGATGATTTTTTTCTGTTTTCTAATTATTAAATTCAACAAATATGCCATTCGTTTGCATAGAGAATATTAAAGCTGATGGCAAATGCAGAAGTTTGTTATAGAAATTACAATTGTTGCAGAAAATAAAAAATTAATAAGTAACAGGTGTTACGGTATAACCTTGTTTTCTTAAAAGGTTAATTACACCAACATCGTTGCCAAGATGTGCAGCACCAAATGCAAAAAAAGTAGGTTTCAATTTGGCTTGTTCAATAATTTCAGGAATCCATTTTTCATTCCTGTTCTTTAAAAGTAAATCGCTGTAATCAGAAAATTCATCTTCACTATTCATCATTTTATTTAAACCATTCAAATCTTTTTGTTTGTATAATGTAAGCATATCATTAAAACTTTTTTTAACGCTGTCAATATTTAAAACGGTTTCTGCAAATTCTTTTGCCTGTATTGTATAAGGAATTTCATCAAATATTTTCAACTGGTCTTCTACCTGTTCAAGCCCGTTAATTTTCATGTTATTTGCTTTCGCCATCTGCATAAACTTTTGTTCCCATGCTTCAGCGCCGGTGCAACCAAGCATCGAAGGATAAATAATTGTTTCCAGTAACTCAGGCTTCATTGTTTGCATCATATCAACTGACATGCCTGTTAATTTTTTAAATGCGGCAGAAACAGAATCGTATTGAAGTGGTGGTAAAAGCTGTTTAAGTGTTGTATCATTTTTCATATTCATCTGCAACATTGTTTTTGCCATAACAGATGGATCGTCCATATCAAGCTCAAGAAATAATTGTTTGGTTGAATAAAATT
>JBDUEO010000420.1:0-3353 GCA_040002335.1 Parafilimonas sp.
CCGGAACAATAGCTAAGCAAATCCTGCAGCGTTTCGCCGGGTAACATTTCAAAAATTCCGGGCCGTTTTACATATCCATCAATAATCACTTTTGTTTTGTAAGCCGGAATTCTTATTACATCATTGTTTTGCAAGGTGATATTATCACTTTCATCGCCATTCACAAGAAACCTGTACAGGTCAATTGTTTTATACAACTTATTATTTCTTATTAATTCTATATTTCTGAAGCTTCCAAACTCAGAAGGGCCGCCCGCAACAAATAATGCATTAAAAGCAGTTGCCAGCGAAGGCACCGTATAATTGCCGGGTTTATTGCTGCCAATTACCGTAATGCTTATACTTTTAATTTGTGCAACATTGATGCTTATTTTAGAAGCACCCGAACGTAAAGTACCATAAGCTGTGCGCCCCATTATTGCACCTATTTTTTGTGTTGCATTTTCAATAGAAAGACCTGAAACCTGCAACTGGCCAACGTTTGGTATGGTCACATTTCCTTCAGGCGCAACAGTAACGGGAATGGTTGATTCCTGTACGCCATATATATTAATATTTAGCAAATCGCCCGGACCAATTATATAGTTTAAAGGCGTTGCTACGGGAATGCCTGGTTGAAAATTTAATGCTGAATTATTAAAAAGTTCTGACCCAAAAATGCGCGGATTAATTAAAGGCTTTTTAGGTGTTGTATCAATATTATTATATGGATTTACAAAACTGTCGTTTTGATTGTATGAATTATTCAAATAACTATTATTGTTAGAATTTTGAACCGGCTTTTGCGTTGTTGGATTTGAAGCGCTTAATTGCTGTAGCCTTGTTCTTAATTTTTGAACTTCCGTAACGGGCATTCCTTTAGCAATAGCAATTTGTTCTGCCTGGTCTTCAGTTAACCCTGATGTAGCCAATTGCTGTTTAAACTTCAAAATATCAGCATCAGAAATTTTATCTATTTTAATTGAGCTAAGATCGTAGTTGCGCAATAAATCCTGCGCTTTACCTTGTACAGCAACAATTGTAACAAATAAAATTAGGCTGAAAAGCCTGCGCATTGTTTTTTTATACTTAAACATAAATCTGCAAATGTAAATATAGCTTCGCCAAGTGAGTCACAGTGCTTAAATAAAAATGCCTTCAACATAATAATAATATAGAAGGCATTACTGTATAAGCTCTGATAAACGCATTAACCGAAGGTAATAGGGCGGCAAATATAGCAATTTAAAGGCTGCGTCAGAGCATCCAAAAATGTTTAACTATTTTATTAATTGCTGAACAACTGCTGCGCTTTTTCCAAACTTTCAGGCTTTCCCACATCAATAAATTTTGACGATGAATGATCGAACGATAAAATTTTATTATTCGCACATAACGAAAGATATACCTCAACCATTGAAAATTTAGATTGTTGCATTTGCATTAAACCAAACATTTTTGTATTGATGATATGAATGCCGCTGAACGCTTTTGCTACTAAATTTTCGTTCGTCCTGATAATCTTTTCCTCACCGGTTTTTACATTTTCCCATCCGCACAAAACATCTTCTTTATTGAATAAAAAATAGCGCGATGTTTCTCTGTTTCTTGTTGCCAATGTTGCCAGCGCATGGTTTTGTTTATGAAACGAGATCATACCATCTAATTGTAAATTAGTTAACACATCAACATTCATTAACACAAAATCTTGTTCATTTTTAAAAAACCAGGCTGCACGTTTTAAACCGCCACCAGTTTCTAAAATATTATCTATTTCATCAGAAATGGTAATGCTGCTTTTCCATCCACCATTTTCTTTTATAGATTGAATTATTTGTTCAGCAAAATGATGCACGTTTACAATTACATCGTAAATATTAAATTGTTGTAAATATTCAATATTATATTGAAGCAGGCTTTTGCCATTAATTTCTGCCAGTGCTTTTGGATGATGATCAGTAAAAGGTTTTAACCGCGTACCAAAACCTGCAGCTAATAACATTGCTTTCATGTGTGCATTTTACTATTTATTTATTGTATGAAATATACAATTTCATATTGCAGTTTGTGTGTTACTATTTCCTGTTTTATGTATCCAGTTCGCTTCATTTAAATGATGAATCTCCACTTTCACTTTGTACTTGTTTTTTAAATGCCGCGCAATTTGTTCTGCAGCATACACGCTTCTGTGCTGCCCACCGGTGCAACCAAAATTTATCATCAGGTTGTTGAAACCGCGCTTGATGTAATCTTCAACAGAAATACCAACAACATCATATACACTATTTAAAAATTCGTTTATGCGTGTGCGCTGTTCTAAAAAATCAATTACTTTTTTATCCTTGCCACTTAAAAGTTTAAACTCCTCAAACCTGCCGGGATTTAATAAACCACGACAATCAAAAACAAAACCGCCGCCGTTTCCGCTTTCATCGTTTGGAATATTTTTTTTGTATGAAAAACTGTTGATATTTACAACTAAAGGCGTTTGCTCATCTGCCTGGAAAGGTTCAAAGTTGGTAATAATTTCAGCGCTTGTAATGGCTTCTAGCATGCGCGTTAATTCTGAAGTTATAATGCCAACACGGTTATTATGCAAAAAGTTTTTTAAATTTTTTAAAGCCAGCGGAATGCTGGTAAGAAAGTGCGCTTTACGCTCAAACAATCCACGAAAACCATACGCACCCAAAACCTGTAACAGCCGTATCAAAACATAACCATTATATCTTCCAATAAAAACATTTTTGTCAACAGGTTTAGGCAATAATTCATTAATTGTATCAAGATAATAATTCAATAAATTATTTTTCCATTCATCGTTTAATTGCGCTTTTGCCTGCCATAATAAACTCGCAACATCGTACTGCAAAGCACCTTTCATTCCACCCTGAAAATCTATAAAATAAACTTCATCATTATTTATAAGTATGTTACGGCTTTGAAAATCGCGAAACATAAAATACTTATATTCTGTTTGTGTAAGATAAGAAGCCAACGCTTCAAAATCGTCTAACATTACCTGTTTATCATAAGGCAATTGCAACGTATCTAAAAAGTAATATTTGAAATATAATAAATCGCTTAAAATTGCCTGGCGGCCAAACTCTTTCGCAGTTAAACAAACATCATAATTTAAATTTTCATCACCCAAAATTTGTAAACGTGCTAACTGCTGCAGGCTTTTTTTATACAATGTAAAAACGTGATCAGAAAATTTTTCTTTTTCTAAAACATCCAGCAAACAAACAGTTCCAAAATCCTTTTGTAAATAAATTTTTGTTTCATTATTCACACATAAAATTTCAGGAACAGGCAATTGTTTTTGTTTGAAATGATTACTGAAAGCAATAAACGTTTTATTCTCTTTTACATTA